>JASEHG010000029.1 GCA_030018855.1 Candidatus Brocadiaceae bacterium | reverse complement strand
CGCTCTCGCAATTCAGTTCCAGCAGTACCCCCACCTTGCCATTAAAGTGGATATAAGAACCGATGCGGCCCTCGTTGGTAGTGCGGGCGGCCTTTTTCTCAGCCACCTGGAAGCCCTTTTTCCTGAGGATTTCGGCGGCCTTATCCATGTCTCCACCTGTCTTTTCCAGGGTGTTCTTACAATCCAGGATACCGGCGCCTGTCTTCTCCCTCAGTGTCTTTATGCTCTCGGCATCTATTGGCATGCGTATTTCTCTCCTAGTTCTTACAGAAGTGCGTCCATAGAAGGGGCTCGGGCTAGGCTACCTTAGACAAGGAGGTCTTTCCTTCCAGGAGGGCGTCGGTTACCTTGCTGAGGAATACCTCAATGGCTCTCATGGCATCGTCATTACCTGGCACGCATATATCTACCAGGTCGGGGTCACAATCGGTATCGGTGAGACAGACCGTGGGTATACCTAATTTATTGGCCTCCTTTACGGCAGTAATCTCCCTCCTGGGGTCTATTATTATGAGTGCCCCGGGGAGTTCAGCCATATTCCTCAGGCCGTGGAGGTTTTTCTGCAGTTTTTTAGACTCGCGGACGACGGCGGCAACGGCCTTCTTACTGTACTTTTTGAACTCTTCACTGGCCTGAAGGTCCTCCAGCTCTTTGAGACGTTTGAGTCTACTGAGGACGGTGTTAAAGTTGGTCAACGTACCTCCAAGCCATCTCTCATTTACAAAGGGCATGCCTGCCCGTTGTGCCTCTCTGGCCACAGTGGCCCTGGCCTGCCACTTGGTCCCTACGTAAAGTACCCCTTTACCAGTGATGGAGAGCTTTGAGAGGAACTTGTGGCCAGTAATAAGTCCCCGGAGGGTCTCTCTAAGGTTTATTATATGTGTAAGGTTATGCTTGCCAAAGATGAAAGGCCGCATCTTTGGGTTCCACCTGCTGGTCCTGTGACCGAAATGGAACCCTGCTCTCACAAGTTCTTCTAGGGTAACTATTGGCACTTACTCCTCCTGGGATTAAAAAAATTTTCCACAATGTAGCAGAAATACCAAAAATGTCAATATACGGAAAGGGCCTCCTCAAAGTTGACGGGGGCATCCTGGGGTATGGACTCTATGGGGATGGGGAGCTTCGGGTTAGTGGGAAGGGGGTCTATGTATTTCTTCCTGTAGGCCTTGCTCTGCATCCTGCAGCTGGGGAAACGCTTATTAAAGTCTGGATGACTTACCATCTTCTTCCATATGGCCTGGATAGGCATTTCCCTGACATTGCCAAAGTTCACCGGGTTAAAATCACAGGGGTTGATGTCGCCGTAGGCAGTCATGTAGAATTGGGAATTGGCTCCGTAACAGCCTACCCCAAGCGGGGAGTTTATGAGGGCCATGGCGTTTACCCCTATGGGCGTGGTCTCATAATATTTCCTGGCAAGGGCTATGACCTGTTTCCTCTCCTGCGGGGTGAGTATCTTGGAGGCGTCCTTCAGGTATTTACCTGAGGGGATGCAGTCAAAGATGGTTACCTCGTGGAACCCCTCCTTGACGGCAATCTGGAGGAGCCTCTCCAGGTGCCCCTCCTTAAGGTTTTCATGGGTGGCATAAGTGGAGATGCCGGTGAGGATACCTGCCTCCCTGGCCAGCCTTGCCCCCCCAAAGGCCTTCTCGTAACAGCCCACTACCTTGCGGAACTCGTCGTGCATTAACGCCTCGTTGTGGTCAATAGAGATATTCAAGGAGTATAGCCCGGCTTCTTTTAACCTCTTTACGTTTTCCCTGGTGAGGAGGAGGCCATTGGTGAATATCATTGGCACGGCCTTTGACTTGTCCACGTAGCGTATGAGTTCGTAGAGTTCCTCCCTCAACATGGGCTCGCCGCCTACGTATATAATCAGGCTCGCCCCTAGCTCCAGGGAGCCGTCCACTACCTTCTTTATCTCTTCCACCGAGAGTTCCTTTCGGGTAGGGTCCTTGAAGGGGTCGGCACTGCAGTGGACACACTGGCACTGGCACTTGTGGGTGATGGCCAGGTTGGCCGTTACGGGAAAGGCCATCTTATAGACCATCATCCTTACCTTTCTTGCGAGGAACCGCATCCCTGCCGGGGTAGGATGGGGTGGGTTGTAGATATTGTATACGTTTGCCCCGTTTACCCTTGCGATTACCTTCAGGGAGTTGAGTCTCTCAAAGAATTGCTGGACGAAGGGGTTGAGGATATCCCCCAGGGTACCTCCTGCCCTTCCTGTAATCTTGCCATTTTCTATACCTGCCTCTACATGGAAGAGGTCGTACAGATTCCCCTTCTCCGCCTTAGGCGGATTCGGGGCTTCGGCTTTGCTCATTACAGGGCTTTCCATTAGATTCGCTCCGCTCACTACAAGCTTTAGACACCCATTAGCTTAAGGTTTGCCTCTATGTCTTTAAGGACTTCTGTAGCCACCCTCAAGGCCCTTAGTCCCTCTTCTCCAGAAACTGCCGGCCTCTTGTTCTCTCTAACGCACTCTACAAAACTTTCCAGCTCTTTCTTTAGCGGCTCCTGGTGGTTCATGGTGATGTGTTTAATCTCCAGGAGGTCACCAAAATCAAAACTCTTGAGGTCTGCAAGGTTCTTTATCCCCAGTTTCTCAGGGTTAACGTAATCCAGAGTAAGCTTGGGGGACTTCTTGTAGATTATAGCCTCTTGTTTTTCATAGTCCAGAGAAATGTAGGTATTCTCAGAAAAGATGCGGATCTTCCGCATCGGCCTGAACGATACCCGGCTGGCGGTAAGGTTGGCCACACAACCGTTCTCAAAGGATATCCTGGCATTGGCAATGTCTTCTTTGTTAGAGATAATACAGGTCCCCACGGCCTCCACCTTCTTCACCGGTGACCTGGCCAGATGGAGGATTATGTCAATATCGTGTATCATAAGGTCTAGCACTACGCCTATGTCTCTGGTACGGAAGTTAAATGCGGAGAGGCGGTGGCACTCAATAAACCTGGGCCTCACGGGATAGCTCTCTACGGCCTGCAGTGCCGGGTTAAACCTTTCTACGTGTCCTACCTGTAGAATCACCTTGTTCGTGGAGCTTAGTTCTACCAACCCTTCGGCCTCTTCCAGACTCAGCCCCAGGGGCTTTTCCAGCATCACGGGTATCTTTCTCTTGAGGAAGAGGGAGGCGACCGAATAATGGGAGATGGTGGGTACTGCTATGCTTACGGCGGAGACCTTATCTACCATTTCTTCCGCATCAGGAAAGAATCGAACGTTCAGGCGGTTAGCCACCTGCTCTCCCCTCTCTCTGTCCGTATCTACTACGCCTACCAGTTCTACGTCGGGCAGTTGAGAATATACCCTGGCGTGCTCCTTCCCCAGATGCCCCACCCCTATTACGGCAACCTTTATTCTTTTATCTCCCATCATTGCACTGGGCTGTTCCTGAAGATTTCCCTGTACCTGCCAAACTTTCCTTTACCACTGTCTCTAAGGAAGTTTACAAGCGTCCTTACCTCCGGCGTGAGGCCATCCTGTTCGGCCATCTCCTCCAGGATCTTATTCTGATTCAGGGCCTCGGGGCGGAAAAGGCGGTGAAAGGCCGCTTTCAGGGCTTCTATCTGCTCCTGGGAGAAATCTGCCCTCTCCAGACCTACTGCGTTCACCTGTCTGACCCTGGCGGGATTGCCTTCCACTAGCATGAAGGGGGGTACGTCTTGCACTATCCTCGTGAGACCACCTACGTAGGCATGTCGGCCAATGGTAGTAAAAGGCTGTACCCCTACTAGCCCCATGAGCTTGGCATAACTTTCTATCTTTACGTGGCCCCCAAGCAGTACTCCATTGGCCAGGAGCACATTGTCCTCAATTATGCAGTCATGGGCCACATGGGAGCAGGCCATAAAGAAGTTGTCATTGCCAACACTGGTGACGCCACCACCCACCCCCGTGCCGCTGTTTACGGTAGCGCATTCTCTCACTGTATTGCGGTCACCCATAATCAGTTGAGTCTCTTCTCCATTGTATTTCAGGTCCTGAGGTTCTGCCCCGAGACAGGCCGCCGGGAAGACGTGATTTCCCTTGCCCATGGTGGTATTCCCGGTAATGGTGACGTTATTTCGTATGATGGTACCATCCCCAATCTTTACGTGCTTATCAATAAAGGAGTGGGCTCCTACTTCTACGTCTCTACCCAACTCCGCTCCCGGGTGTATCTGTGCAGTGGGATGTATTTTCAAACCCTGACCTCCTGTCCCTCCCTTAAGGAGGGTTCTTGGTTAATAAGGGAGTAAAGTCTCTGGGCCATACGTACATTAAGGGAGTGGCCCGACTTTACGCCAAAAACTTTGGCCCTTAATTCAGTCCCGATTAGGTAAAGGTCTCCCAGGAGGTCTAGTACCTTATGTCTGACAGGTTCATCGGCATAGCGCAGGTGGGCCGGTCTCCTTTGCACGGGAGTGATGGCACGCCCCCCTTCCTCTACTAGAAAACTGTTTTCCTCCGTGACCCCTCTGCCTAACCCAAGTCTCTGAAACTCTTCTATCTGGCTGGCCAGGCAGAACGTCCTGGCAACGGAGAGTTCCTTAATAAAACCTTCCTCGGTAACGAAAAGACCGAAGGACTGACGGAGAGAAGACATCTTGCCGAAGTCCAGTCTAAATGAGAGCACTAATCCATCACCGTAAGGGAGGGCTACCAGACTGGCACCCTCTTCCTCCACGGCAAGGGGTTGCTTCAGGCTAAAGGATTTTTTGGGAACGAGTTGTTCCACTACCTCTCCTTCCCGCAGTAACTCTACAAAGACCCTGGAGCTTCCATCCCCCGCAGGCATTTCACTATCCGTCAACTCCACTAAGAGATTATCTACGCCTAGCCCTGCAGCGGCTGCCATGAAATGTTCCACCCCTTCTACCTCCGCCTCTGCCCCTCCCAGGGTGATACGCCTCCTGTTGTCCTTGAGGGAGGTTACGAGGGCAGGGATAGGTGGAGTGCCTTCCAGGTCTAACCTCTGGAATCTTATCCCGCTACCCGGGGGTTGGGGTTTTAGTCTCAGGGTGACTTCCCTGCCTCTGAAGAGGCCCGTCCCATGGTACTCAACCTCTCTCTTTATTGTCCTTTGCCACTGAGACAAGGGCCTACCCCTTCTTATACCTGCGGTTGAGGCTCTCTACCACCTTGTCCGTAACGTCCAGGGCATTGGAGAAATAAAGCACTGTCCCGATACCTATCTTCAACCTCAGCTCTACAAGGTCAGCACTCTTGGTATCTACATCCTCCTTTTTTAAGATAAGGTCAAAGCCCTCTTTCTTTCCTACCTCTTCCACTACTGCATTTATGTCCTGAAAGAGTTCCTCATAAAACTCCTTTTCTGCCTTGGCCAGATTCTTCCTGGCAACCTCGTCCTCTATCTGGAGATAGAGGAGCAATTTCTCCATATCTTCTTCTTTCTTCTTCCTGGCTGCACTACCTGCTTCCAGGAGTTGTATCTCGTCTCTAAGGGCCATGGCCTCGTCCTGCTTTACCTTTAGGACCTCCTCCGACCTATTCCTGATGTCACGGAAGTCGTTTTCTAGCTCTTTCCTCTTGTCGTACTGGTCAAAGACCTTGTTGAGGTTTACCACACCCACCTTCATCTCTTTGCCCATGGTGGTACCTGGCAAAGAAATGATTAGGGCAAGGAAAGGCACAAAAAAGCTTAATAATCTCATTAGTCTCTCCCTTTCTAAATGGCTAATAAGCCCCAGCTCCAGCGCCGCCAATGTTAATGCTCATAAACTTGGTCCTGTCTTCGGACTGTTTCATTACAGGAATACCAAAGTCCAGGCCTATAGACATGCGTCCAAAGAAGGGCAAGGTAATCCTTACCCCTGTTCCAATGGAGGCCCTCATCTTGCCAAGACCGAGGTTGTCATCGGCCTTACCTACGTCCACGAAAAATGCCCCACTGAGAAACCTCTTAATGATAGGGAAGGTCTCTTCTACCCCTGCCAGGAGGAGCGTATCTCCTCCTATCTGTTCCTTAGTCTTACTGTCTACCGGGGCCACTCCCCTAAAATCAAAGCCTCTTAAGGAACCGGTACCTCCTGCAAAGTACCGTTCAAAGACGGGTACCTCTTTTGCCCCTGAATGGGGCCTTACTACCCCCATGGTTCCCCTGAGGCTCAAGACGTGCTTGCCCCAGCGTGGAAATTCAAATATGGTCTTGTACTTAGTGACTGAGATTCCAAACCTCACTATATCAACGTCTAACCCGGAGCCCTCTATAGAGGACTCTACTACGGAGCCTTTAGTGGGGAAAATGAGGTTATCTCGTGTGTCCCTGACGGCCCTTAGTTCTGCACCAACCTCGGTCATGCTGCCTTTGAGGTCTTTCACCGCCTGGGGGGCACCACTGTCCACCTCTTTTACTAGGATGTCTTGAATCTCCGGGGAGAGGGAGAGACTGATATTTTTCGTAATCATCCTCCCTAAACTGAAGCGGGTGCCCCTCCTTTCCTCCGTGTAATCCTCTCTCTTTCTGGTAAAGAAGAAGAGGGAGCCGCCTGCAGAGTACGGGGAGTCAAAGACAGCAGGATTTGTTAAGGATACGGTTACCTCATTCCTCTTTATGCCTGGGCTTAGTCTAAGGTTTAGAACGTGTCCCGCCCCTCGGAAGGCGTCTCCTGCCATAAAATCATGGAAGCTTTTGGGAGGGTCAAAGGCGTTGAAGTTCTTGTCTGTGTAGGAGATATCTCCAAAGAGACCGGAGTTTAGACCAAACCCCCCGCCAAACCTCAGGAGTCCGGTCCGTCCTTCCTTTACCTCCACCACTGTGTTGGCGAGGTCGGGCCTGCTCCCCGCTTCATTATAGATGCCCACCGCGGCGGGATTCTGTGCGTCAAAATAGCCTGTCCCTTCAAGTTTTTCTTTACTATCGTGTATCTTTACACTGTCAAACCTCTCTCCGGGTAAGAAACTCAAATCTCTCCTGATTACGTTATCTTTGGTCTTCTCATTACCCGTAATCTTTACCTCCTCAATGAACACCCTCTGTCCTTCTTCTATCTCATAATATATATTTACAGTAGCCTCTAATGCATTAAAGGAACGCTTCGTCCCCACCATAGCGGTAATATGACCTTGCTCTCCATACAAGGTCCTGATTTGCCTGGCATCTTCTTCCATACCCGGGGGAAGGAAGGGCCCGCCCTTTTTCAGCTTCATCGCCCCCAGGAGTTCGCGGGTCGTAAAGAGTTTATTGCCCTTCACGGTTATCTCACTGACATGATACCTCTCTCCTTCTTCTATGGCGAAAGTTATATAGATATCCGACCTGTCGGAACTATAAGTTAATTGTCCATCTATCTTGATGTCCAACCAGCCTTTATTTGTATAGAACTCTTGCAGTTTTTCTTTATCTCCTTCAAACTTGTCGCTGTCAAAAATGCCTTTGAAAAGCAGTTTGGGGAAACGCCCCTTGCGGGTCTTTATCTGTTTGAGGAGTTTCCTGGAGGAAAAAGAGGCGTTGCCACTAAATTTTATCCCCTTGATGGTAGCCCTGGGGCCTTCTGTTATCCTGTACACCACCTCTGCCTCTCCGTCCAATCTTTTAATGTCGCTCCTTATGTCTACGAACTGAAAGCCCTTCTTTAAATAAAGTTCCTTAATCTTCTCTTCTGCCAGTTTTACCAGATAATACTTGAGATAGTCTCCCTCTTTGAGCTCCAGCACCTCTTCCAGTTTCCCCTTGCCTAATGCGTCATTGCCCTCAAATATAATTGCCTTTATTATGGGTCTCTCGGTAACCAGGAAGGTCAGTTTAAGGCCATCTTCGTAGTCTTCCAGGACGACTTCCACATTATCAAAGTAACCCATGGCCCATATACTGGAGACGTCTTGCGACACCGCCTCTGGGTTGTAAACATCTCCCTCTTTGAGCCTTACAGCGCCCCTTATAGCCGCTGTACCCACCCGTTTGTTCCCTTTTATGTCTACTTTTCTGATGGTCCTTGTCTTCTCTGTTGTCTGAGCTAACAAATGTCCCTCTCCCCCATAATAAAAGGCAAAAAGACAACAGAGGACAAGGCACCATCTTTTGGGGTGACCCATTCCATGTTCGCCTGGGTGAATCTGTCTACGGCATGACCTTCTTCATAAATCCTCATGACAAGCGGCACTCTCAAAACGCATGCACTCCGTTAGGAAGGTGAGCTTCACTGTACCGGGGGGGCCATTTCTTTGTTTAGCTATTATCACTTCGGTTAGTCCAGGGTTCTTCTCCGGGTCGTAGAATCCTTCCCTGTGAAGGAGGAGTACCAAGTCTGCGTCTTGCTCAATGGCGCCTGATTCCCTGAGGTCGGACAACCTGGGTTTACGGTCTTCCCTGGACTCTACGGCTCGGTTCAACTGGGAGACTGCTATGACAGGGATTTCTAATTCCATTGCCAGGGACTTTAGTCCCCTGGAGATGATGGAGACCTCTTGTTGGCGGTTTTCGGCCCTGGGAGGTTGCAGGAGTTGCAAGTAGTCCACTGCCACTAGTTTTATCCCTTTTTGGGCCTTCAGCCTGCGGGCCTTAGCCCTGAGTTCTATGAGGGTAAGCCCGGGGCTGTCATCCACAAAGATAGGGGCGTTTGTAAGGAAGTCGGCGGCCGTAGTAAGCTTGGTCCATTCATCTCTAGAAATGCCCCTCTTGCGAACCTGGTGGGCATTCAACTTGGCCCAACTGCAGAGCATGTTCTGTACAATCTGCTGGGCCGCCATCTCAAGGGAGAAAAACGCTGCCGGTGACTTCTCCATCACCGCCACGTGTTCTATGACATTCAGTACAAAACTGGTCTTACCCATACTGGGCCTTCCTGCTACCACTATTAGCTGAGAGGGTTGTAGTCCGCAGGTAAGGTCATTGAGGTCCTTGAAGCCCGTGGATAGCCCTGTGAGCTTTCCTTCTTCCCCTTTTTGTAGTATGTGGAAGGTCTCACTGATAAGGTCGGCAATATGGGTTGTCTCCTTACTGAACTTCTTCTGGGCTAGTTCAAAGATAAGCCTTTCAGATTTGTCCAGGATTTCGTCCAGGTCTTCTTTGCTGTCGTATACCTCTTTCTGAATCTTTGCCGCTACCTCTACTAACCCCCTCATAATGGAACTGTCCCTTACCAATTTGGCGTAGTACTCGGCATTTTCTATGGCAGGGACGGCCTCCTCTAACTCCATCAGGTATTCCAGTCCCCCTACCTGGTCCATGGTCCCCTTACGCCTTAATTCCTCCTTAAGGAGTACGAGGTCCACAGCCTGCCCCTTCTCATGGAGTTCCACTACAGTCTGAAAGAGTTCCTTGTGTGCAGTCTTGTAGAAACTGTCCTTGTTAAGGTACTGTATGGCGATATCTATTACCCCATTGTCTAGTAACATCGCCCCCAATAGGCTTGCCTCCGCCTCAACACTGTGGGGTGGTGATTTTTCTATCAACTCTATGGCCATTTTTATATCACTGTCCCGTATTGCGGGTTACGGTATCCAAAATCACTCTTCCTTTGTGACAGAGAGTTTTATTTGGGCCGTGACGCCATGTGGGAACTTAAGGTGGACGGTATAAGTGCCGCACTCCTTTATGTTCTCTTCCAGGGCCACGGCCGATTCCTCTACCGTATAACCCTTTCTGGAAAGTTCCTGGGTTATAACGCCTGGACTTATGGAACCAAAGAGCTTCCCCTCGTCTGTGGCCTTTGCCCTGAGGGTGAATTCCTGCCCGGAGAGCCCCTGGGCCATAGATTGGAGGTCTTTCTTCTCCGTTTCCCTCTTGACATCTTCCTTTTTCTTTCTAATCTGTGCCTCTTGCACCTTGGCTGGGCTTACGAGGGCAACTAGTCCCCTGGGCAAGAGATAGTTTCTGGCATAGCCATTGGTGACGTCCACTACGTCCCCCACGCTACCCAGTTTTTCTACGTCCCTCATCAGGATTACCTGCATTGGTGTCCCCCCCTCCTAAGCCGAATATGGCAAGAGGGCCAAAAATCTAGCCCTCTTTAAGGCCATTATGGTAGAGCGTTGATGCCTGGCGCAATTCCCCGAACGCTTTCTAGAATAAAGCTTTCCCTGAGAACCAGTAAGTTTCTGTAGGTTAGGCAAGTCCTTGTAATCTATTTCTTTTATCCCCATCCTGCAGAAGCGGCATTTTTTATTAAATTTTGAAAACCTCTTTATCGTGTCCTCTCTTCTTTCTCGCATGGCTTAAAAGGGTATCTCCTCCTCGTTGATGTCTGATTTTCTGGGAGTGGTTGGCTCCACTCCTGTCTCAGGGGGACGCTTCTTTGTGGCCCCCACGAACTCAAAATTCTCAGCTACGACCTTCAGGGCATTCCGTTTCTGTCCTTCTTTGGACTCCCACTGTTGAAACTGAAGCCTCCCCTCTACTAATATAGGGTTGCCCTTAGAGAAATATTCGCTTATGACCTCTGCCCGACGGCCAAACATACTCACGTCTACAAAGCAGACCTCTTCCTTGGCTTCCCCCGTGGGACTGGTCCACCTCCTGTTGATAGCCATACCAAAGGCAACTACGGCCGTCCCCTGGGGGGTGTAGCGTAGCTCAGGGTCACGAGTCAGATTACCCATCAAGAATACCTTGTTCAGGCTAGCCATAGTCTTTCAACCCTCCACTTTAAACCTTATTTTTAGGTAGTTACCGCCAGAGGACGAGGGGGCTGTCCCACAACGGGTGGTTCCGGCTTCTTTTCCACCTTCAGTATAAGATTCCTGACGATAATCTCAGAGAGTTGACACTCCCTCCGTATGGAGACAATAGACCCCATTGGTGCCTCAAGATATACCAGCATATAGGTGCCTCTCTTGTGGGGGCCTATTTTATAGGCCAACTTCCTTTCTGCCCATTTCTCCGTACTTAATACCTTGGCTCCACATTTTTGAATGACTTCCTGTACGCGTTTTACCGCACCGTCCCAGTCATTGCTGGCCACGTTGTTGTCAATGAGAAACATCGCCTCATAGGTTCTCAAGCTATTTACTCCTCCTGGTGCCGTTCTAATCCTTTGCTTTGATAGAAGACAGGCCCTTCGCTTTGGCCGCTAGTTAAACCTCTTCATGCACTCCTCTACTCCCCCTCTTATCCAATCCAGCAGGGCCTCGTTGGCCCTCTCTAATGCACCCTCCAGTTCCTCCTTCTCCTCCTTTAGAAAGGGGGAGAGGACGTATTCCCTGGCCTCCCCATGGAGGGGGTGGCCAATGCCTACCCTCAGGCGGGGGAAGTCCTTGCTTTCCAGACAAGAAATAATGGACTCTAGCCCATTATGTCCACCACTGGAACCTCTTCTCCTTATCCTCAACTTGCCCAGGGGTAGGTTCAGGTCATCACAGATTACCATTATTGAGTCCACAGGACAAGAGTAGTTTTTCTGGAGTTCCCTCACCGTACGGCCACTCTCATTGACATAGGTAAGAGGTTTTACCAAAAGGACGGTCTCTCCATCTACTACCTTCTCGCCCACCAGGGCATGGAACCTCTTGCTCTCCACCTTTACCCCTAACCTCTCCGCCAATTTATCCACTACCATAAAACCCATATTGTGCCTGGTCCTACCATACTTAGGACCTGGATTCCCGAGACCCACTACTATCTTCATAGGACAGTAGGCAGTAGACAGTAGACAGCAGACAGTAGGCAGGCGAAAGTACCTTCTGCTTACTGCTTACTTCGTACTGCTTACTTCTCTTCTTCTGCCTCCTCTCCTTCCTTAGGTTTCCTGGTAATTACTTCGGGCTCTTTTGCGGCCTCCTCTTCTTCCACGGCAGGTTTAGCCACCTCCTCCACGGGCTTCCTCACTATGGCCACAGGGATGTCCAGGTTCTCATGGACAAGCTTCACCCCGGAAGGGAGTGAAACACCCTTTAAGGTAAGGGAGTCTCCCACCTTTAACCCGGAGACGTCTGCAAATAATTTATCTGGAATGGCGGTGGGTAGACATTCCACAAGTACTTCCCTTAAGGTCTGTTCCAGAACCCCTCCTTCCGTCACACCAACGGGGGTGCCTTTCAACTCCAGGTGGACCCTCAACTCTATACGCTTGTCCATGGCAATGCGCACAAAGTCTGCGTGGAGTATCTCCCGGCCCATGGCATCGTACTGTAAATCCTTTAATAGGGCCATTTCCTCCTGGTTATCCCAACGGAGGCTGACTATCCTTGCCCCAGACTTGAGCACCTCCTTCAGTGCCCTTTCCGCCGTTAAGAGGACGATATTGTCCTTCCTCAATCCATACAAGACCACCGGGACCTTCCCAGTCCGCCTTAACCTCCTGGAACCCCTGGAACCCAAAAGGTCCCTTGTTTCTACCGTTAATACGTTACTTGCCATCCCTCTCTCCCTCTAGACAAAAAGTGCACTGACAGACTGGTTTGTGTGAATCCTCCTGATAGCCTCGCCCAGGAGTTCCGCTATGGACAACACCTTTATCTTCTTACCCAGGGACTTGGCCCTATCGTTCAGGGGGACGGTGTCCGTAATGGCTATCTCCTTTATCGGGGCCGCGGCCAACTTTTCTGCCGCAGAACCACACAGGATCGCATGGGTAGTACCCACATAAATGTCCTTAGCGCCTTTCTCCCTGAGTACCTTAGCGGCCTGTGCTATGGAACCTCCTGTGGCTATTATGTCATCTATCATGATTATGTTCTTCCCTTCCACCTCCCCAATAACGAATCCTATCTCCGTCTCCTCTGGTCCTATCCTCCTCTTGTCCACCACGGCCATCCTTATATTCAATTTCTTAGAATAGGCCTTGGCAATCTTTATCCCTCCCACGTCCGGGGAGACTACCACTGCGTCGGGGATTTCTAGTTCCTTATAGTAGTTAGCCAGCACGGGGAAGGCATAGATGTGGTCTACGGGGAGGTCAAAGAAGCCCTGAATCTGTGCCGCATGGAGGTCCATGGCCAGCACCCTGTCCACCCCTGCCTTGGTGATGAGGTTGGCCACCAGTTTGGCAGTAATGGGTACCCTGCCCTCATCCTTACGGTCTTTCCTGGCATATCCGTAATAAGGGATAACCGCCGTAATCCTTGCCGCAGAGGCCCTCTTTATACAGTCAATCAGTATGAGCAACTCCATCAGGTTCTCATTTACAGGAGGACATACTGATTGGACCAGAAAGACGTCTGCACCCCTTATATCCTCGTTTACTTTCACGTCTATCTCCCCGTCCGGGAACCGACCGAGATAGGCATCCCCCAGGGGTATGTCTAAGTAGTCGCAAATCTTCTGGGCCAGGGCGGAATTAGAATTCCCAGTGAAAATCTTCAGACTATCTAACCCCTCTACAAGCATCTTGGAATCCATATCTTCACTCTCTTAATATTTAAAAAGACTCTTAGAGATTTGGACCTATTTCGGCACCATCCCCAAGTATGGTACCTTCCTTCAGATACACAAAGGGTCCTACACGGCACCCCTTGCCAACTACTGTCCCTTTACTGACGTAGGTAAAGGGATATAAAACCGTACCCGCTCCTATCTCCGCCCCCTCTTCTACGAAGGTGCTGGAAGGGGCTATCACCGTGACTCCATTATCCATAATACGTCTCAAGGTCTCCTCACAGGCTATCTGGGAAAGTCTGGCCAAATCAGCCTGGGAGTTTATTCCAAGGAGTTCCCTGGCGTTAGCTATGGACATGGTCTCTACCCTCGCACCCCTACCGTTAAGTAGTTCCACCACCTGAGTCAAGTAGTACTCCCCCTTCTTATTATCCGGGGTAAGCCCTTCCAGTACCCTTAAGAGGGGACCTGCCTTAAAGCAATATATACCGGCGTTTACCTCCCTTGCCTGCCTTTCCTCTCCCGTGAGGTCCACCTCTTCTACTATCTTTGTCACGTGGCCCTCCCTGTCCCTGATTACCCTCCCATACCCTGTGGGGTCCTCTGGACAGGTAGTTAGCAAGGTAACCTCTGCCTGCGTCTCACTGTGGAGACTGTACAACTCCCTTAAGGTCTCGGCCCTCACCAGCGGCGCGTCCCCATATAGTACGAGTACGTCTCCCTCATTCCCCCGTAACAGGGGGCTGGCTACTTTTAGGGCGTGGCCAGTCCCAAGCTGTTGGGACTGCTCCACCCACTCAGCGTCCAACCCCTCCACTGCCTCTACCACCTCCTCCTTATAACTCCCCACCACTACTATCACCCTTCCTATCCCTGCCCCCCTGACCGCTTTTACCACCCATTCCAAGAGGGGCCTGCCACACAGTTTGAAAAGCACCTTGGGATAGGGAGAATTCATGCGGGTGCCCTTCCCAGCGGCTAGTATCACCGCCGTCCGTTCATAACCTGGTTTCTGCACGCTTCCTTGTTATTTCCATTTTTACCCGATTGCCTTTTTTGCTTCTCCCTTTGGGCAGGGATAAACCCTGCCCCTACATTCGGTGGATTAGGTGGCTACCCGGGGAGGACTCGAACCTCCAATAAGAGAACCAAAATCTCTAGTGTTACCAATTACACTACCGGGTAATGCCAGGCAAACGCCTGGAGGTGTCTTGTGATACTTTTAGGCCCTACGTTTGTGTCCATCAGGGAGTAACTTTTAAACGCCTGTCGGTGCTACCTACCTCCAGCACCGCTCCCCTATGGGCAGAGCCTACCAATCTTGCATACCTGGCCAGATACCCGTTTACCTCGGGCCTGATGGGCTTCCACCCCTCCCTGCGTCTCTTCAGGATATTCTCAGGGACGTTCAGTTCCAGCCGGCGCGCGGGGATGTCTATCACTATCTCATCCCCTTCCTCTACCAGGGAT
>JASEHG010000299.1 GCA_030018855.1 Candidatus Brocadiaceae bacterium | reverse complement strand
CCTTGAACTTTTAAACCCTTGTTTTTTCGGGGGTGGTAAGGGGGGAACTCCCCCCTTATCCGCCTTAGGCGGATTACCTATGTCTATAGCTAATACATTTTCTGGTCTGACATAACAGTAACGCTGTTTGAAATAAATTCTTGGTATGATAAGAAGCGTCCAGGCTCAACCCGATAGAAGAAAAGGCCCTGGCCGAGGGCTCTTTGAACTGGTAGGGTAAGAAAGAATAAAGTATCACATTCGTATCACTCAACGAGCGTAGATACAGAGACCTCAGTATCAATCAGGTAGCCCTTAATCTCCACTTCAGGGAAGTCCTTAAGGAGTCTTCTCTTTACAGCCCTTAAATCGGCTAACTCTGCCTCCTCCCCCAGGGCTAATTCCTTATAGAACCCACAATGGGTATGATTAGTAAGGATTAGCTTCTTGACGCCAAACTTATGAACCAGGAGGCGAATCTGTCCGTAAAGGTCTGACAGCCTGTCTCCCACTAGAAAATACTTGATACTGCCAGTATTGGATATGACGACGGGGCGTTCGTCAGGGTCCAAAAGCCCTGTACAGGCATCGTTAATCCTGGGGTCTGCACAACGGATTAGTATGACCGTCCCTTTAAGGTGGGAGTGGCCCTCGCCACCTTCTGTATAGGTTTGCCCCTGGGTTGTACAATGGATGACCGTAATTAAAAATATCGTTACCCACAAGACAAAGAGGCAGGGGGACCCCGCCCCTGCAAGGAATATCTTAGCGGATTTCACTGTCCACCATTACCTTCTTCACCTGATTCTGACGTCGCAGGTTCCTGTACCTGCTCATGGCCATCAGTGGGAAGTAGTTTCTGTACTCATGGTATTCCAGATAGAAGAAGCGAGGGAAGCCTGTGGCGGTGAACTCCTCCTCCGCCCAGGTGCCATCTGCCCTCTGGGTGTGGAGGAGGTAATCAATGCCCTTTTTTACCTCCGTGGAGTCCGCCTCGCCGGCGGCCAGCAGCCCCATAATGGCCCAGGCCGTCTGGCTGGGCGTACTCGGACCCTTACCCTTTCGCCCGGGGTCTTCATAGCTATCGCACCTCTCGCCCCAACCCCCATCCCCTAGCTGGACGCCCTTCAGCCAGTCTGCGGCACGCCTTATATAATCACTCCGCACGTCTTCCCCAACGGAGGTAAGTCCAGAAAGCACCGACCAGGTGCCGTAGACGTAATTACACCCCCAGCGGCCGAACCAGGAGCCGTCCGCCTCCTGCTCACTCCTCAGAAATTCTACGGCCCTTAGAACGGCCGGATGACTGAGACCAAACCCCACCCTCCCCAGCCAGTCCAGGCATCTACCAGTGACATCACTGGTAGAAGGGTCCAGCAGGGCGCCGAAATCGGCAAATGGTATATGGTTGAGCACCTTGCGGTTATTATCCCTGTCAAACGCCCCCCATCCACCATCCGAACCCTGCATCCCAAGGAGCCAGCGTGTACCCCTCAACAGGGTCTCCGCCTTCTTACCTGCCTGGGGCAGGACTGCCCTTTGAATCCCCATAAGCACCACTGCACTATCGTCGGTATCCGGGTACCACTCGTTATCATATTCAAAGTACCAGCCACTGGGTTCTACGTCGGGGCACTTGAGCCTCCAGTCCCCATACTCCCTCACCTCCTTGGTAAGGAGCCATTCTCCGGCCCTCACCAGTGCCGGGTGGTTCCTCGGCAGGCCAGAGTCATGGAGGGCAATCATTGCCCACCCGGTGTCCCATACCGGGGAGACACAGGGTTGCATGTGGAGACTATCCTCGTCCTCTATCTTCAATAGCTGTACCTCCTGGAGGGCACGCCTGATTTGAGGATGGTCGTTA
>JASEHG010000298.1 GCA_030018855.1 Candidatus Brocadiaceae bacterium | reverse complement strand
AACGTGCCATAGGTTGTTCCTCAGAGGTCTCTGAAAAATTCTGCGACTCCCCACAAACATCCCCCTCCCTTGAGGGGAGGGGGAAGGGGGAGGGTGACTTTTTAATTTGCCTAACTTCAGCCGGTTTAGACAGTTGTAGGGGCATCCGCCTCAGGCGGACAACGTGCCCCTACGTCACCCCCACCCTTCCCTCCCCCATCAAGGGGGAGGGATTTAGGTGGTCTTGCGTTTTTTAGAGGCCTCTCCTCAGATTTAAAGACACCTTAGCAGCAATTCAGTAACGTCCATGACCTCCATGGGGCCATGGAGGTGTTTCCTTGCCCCTTGAAACATCCTCTTGCACTGGGGACAGGCAGTTACCAGGGTCTGGGCGCCTGTCTCACGGAAGGAGTCGTAGGTCTTGTAGGATATGTCCGTGGCCATCTTTGGGTCTGCGGATTCTAATACCCCTCCCCCTCCACAGCAGATAGCCCTGTCCTTCCGGTTGCGGCTCTCCCTGAACTCCAGACCAGGGATGGAGTGGAGTACCTCCCTGGGGGCCTCATAAACCCCCTGGTTCCTGCCCAGGTCACAGGGGTCATGGTACGTAACCTTGAGGGTATCTTGCTGAGGTGGATTGAGACGGAGTTTCCCCTCCCGTATCAGTTCCAGCAGGAATTCTGTTGAGTGCTTCATGGAGACTCCTGGGAGGTGGGGTGAGTATTCCTGTCTCCAGGTCATGTAACAGGAGGGGCAGTTGAAGATAATGGTGTCTGCCTCAAGCTCACGCACCTTCTCAGTATTGTACTTTACCAGTCCAAGCATCTGCCCCTTCATCCCGGCCGCCATCAGGGGGAACCCACAGCAACACTCGTCCGGGCCTAATATGGTAAAGTCTACTCCTGCCTTAATCAATAAGGAGGCGAACGTCTGGGGGACGTCCTGGGCAAGGGGGGAGAAACTGGATACGCAGCCCACAAAATACATCACCTTTGCCCTGGGCTTCTTGATACCCTCTGGCGGCAGGTCTCCCACAAAATCCACCCACAGGGCCCTATCCACGTTAGGGTAGCTGAAGATGTTCCCTTCTTTTACTACCCCCTCCTTGAGGAGCTTAAACCCCTTGGGGTGCAGGCCCAGGGAGGTGGAACATTCTTGCCTGAGGGAATACCAGATGCCTTGCAGGTCTATCTTGGACGGGCATACCTGGGTACAATAGCCGCAAAGGGTGCATCGGAAGGCGGCCTCGGACATGGTACTAAGGTCTTGCTGGGAGCAGTTCCTCCCCCCGAGGAGTCTTGAGACCCAATCCGGGCCATATTTATGGAGTAGGTGTCTCCTGGCCTCCTTGAGCTTTATAGCAGGGGCAATGGGATCTACCGTACGGTCCTTATAAGTCTCACACACCCTGAGGCACTCTCCACACCTGGTACACCCGGAGAGTTCTATAAGTTGCTTGATGGTAAAATTGGGTACTGTGCCCAGAGGGTCTGCCCCTACCAAATCGGCCTTGCGGTTCTGAGAATTGATTAGCAGTGTGAGGCTGGTGCCTAAGAGGTGGAAGAGCCTGGAATAGGGGATATAGCAAAAAAAGGCCAGAGAGACTAAGGCATGGAACCACCACACCAGAAGGTGAGCGGTAGACCAGTCTAAATTTGTAGGGGCATATTGCGATACGCCCCTGCTAAAGACCCCCGCCAGGGCTACGCCCACAAAAGAGGCCCTGGACTCTAGGGGGCTGTGCGCGGATAGGAGCCTGAGCCCCTCCACCACGTAACCGCTCACCAGGGAGACAAGGAGCAGGACCACCACTACCTTGTCCTCAAAGAAGGTCTTCAGATAGGGCAGTTTGAGTATGTAGCGGCGATGCA
>JASEHG010000297.1 GCA_030018855.1 Candidatus Brocadiaceae bacterium | reverse complement strand
TGGTAAATGAAGATGGGTTCGCCCAAGGGCTAACGGCTAACGGGCCAGATGTCTCTGCTGAAGTCAAGAACATCCTGAACAACCCCGTAACGTTGTTGAGTCCCCTCACGGGCAACCTGGATGTTAATGCCAAACAATTAATCAGCATGATACCAGAGAACACCTCCAGCGACCCCACTGGCGGTACGGAAGGGGAACTATACTACCATACGGGGAGGGACAGGTTGGTATGGTGGGATGGTACTGCCTCACACACAGGAGCGTCTCTTGACCATGCCCAAACTTTCCGGGCCAAACAGACCTTTGCCTCACCTACTATAAACACAAGCATACTGGGGACGGCTATTTCGGACATCAATCCGCCTGTGGTGAATAGTAGTGTGGCTTCTGCAGGGACATCCGCAACCGTTGCAAGGAGAGACCATAAGCACACCCTCGGTTCAAAACCTTCCTTCTCCGTCCACAAAAACAACACTGGCCAGACCATTACTAGCGGCGCAGATATACTATTAACTTGGGCAATTGAGGAGTGGGATACTGATGGTACTTTTGCCTCCAATAGACACACACCAACGGCTGCAGGGAAGTATTTCTATTCGATAGGTGTTAGTTGGACAGTATTTAATGACGCTAAAAATTATCATATATATCTATATAAGAATGGGAGTAGGTATAAAGTAGCGGATGCTATGTCTGCTTTTGCTGGAACAGCAAGACATGGTTCTGTCTTACCCGTTATAGTGGACATGAACGGGACGACAGACTACGTTGAGGTTTATGTCCGCCATGAGGACTCTGTGTCCAGAGATGTTTCTGGTGATACTATACTTACTTTTTTCCAGGGCTGTAAGATAGATTAAGGAGGCAAAATGAGGGTGGTGAGACAGAAAGTAACGGGAAGAATAGTCTATAGAGCAGACCCCGAATTCGCCCCAGGTATGGGTATTAAGAACGCCTTAACGATGGGACACAAAGAGTCTGAGTGTGAGGAAGTAGATATTACTCAGGCTGAATGGGATGCAGAAATAGCACTACGTGCAAAAGTAGCTAGAAATAATTTAATTACCGAGAACAAGGTTATTGTGGCGTTATTACTAACACTAGAGGAACATTTTAAGCTGGCGGAAGGGACATTGAAGAACGCAATGGAATCTAAGTTGAAGGATATGAAATGACTCCAGGAAAAGGGCCTATCTGTGAAAGTGTAAGGGTAGAATTAAAAGGCGACGTTAGGGAGCTATTCTCAAAAGTAAATAATGTTCTGGAGATGGTTCACGAAGTTAGGACAAATGTAGCCCTTCTCCTTGATAGAGAAAAGCCACCATGTATAGACCATGTAAAGCGGATTCAGCAGTTAGAGGATACCAAAACATTTTTTCGTGGTGGATGGAGATTGGTAATGATACTGGGAGGTGGTATAGTGGGTCTATGTAGTATTGGCAGTTTGATTGTTGCGATAAAGGTGTTATTGAAATGAGGCCAGGCGAAAAGGACGGCGTGAAAAAGGAAGCTGTCTCCGTACAGACTAACCCTCCAGGAGACGGGCCTTGCCGTCCTGCCCTGCCTGGCCTCAGTCCTTATACGAAGATTCCCATTGGGATATTATAGGCGAAGCCCCAAGACAAGAAAGGGTATTTATGATTCACTTAAAAAAGAAAGAAGATGTAAGATGATAGGAAGGCCCGAACTGACACCGTATGGTGTGCGTGCCCCCGTGAAAAGGATGGATGCTTTAATTCGTATCCCCTGGGATAAGGCTAGGGTCTTTCTATTTTCTTATTGCAGGATTCGGCCTTATCCTGCAATAGCACTAATCCTTATTGCAGTTTTTGAATTATCGGGATGTTACCCCATCCCTACTGTCCCAGG
>JASEHG010000296.1 GCA_030018855.1 Candidatus Brocadiaceae bacterium | reverse complement strand
TAAGGAAAAAAATTCTTGACATAGCTAGCCTTTTCATGGATGTCATTCTGAGCGAAGCGAAGAATCTCGTTATTTAGCTGAAATTCTTCGGTCGCTTTCCCTTCTCCGCCTCAGGCGGATCAGGGCTTCGGCTCAGAATAACATTTTGGGCGTTTTTCAGAGGTCTTAAATTGGAAATTTTAAATTTGAAATTTTACTCCCTACTCCCTACTCCCTATCTACGGTCCCTTGTCCCACGTCTCCGGGAGTAGCCTTACTACCACACGGTTCTTGCGGTTGAAGTACTCCCTGGCCACCCTCAGGAGTTCCTCGGCAGTGGCCTGATGATATTCCTCCAGTACTTTAAGGAAAGACAGTGGGTCACCACTATTGGCCAGGCTAGAGCCTATGCGTACCCCACGGATGAAATTGCCCTGGAGACCAAAGATTAGCCTGGCCTCCTTTTGGTTCTTTGCCTTCTGGAGTTCCCTATCAGAGACCCTTTCCTCTCGCAGTCTCTCCAGTTCTGCGTATATGGCAGACTCTACGTCCTCAGGGGTGTATCCCTCCTGAACACCCTCTACCGTAATGGTGAACAACCCCGGGTCTTTCATCTTGTCCACGTCCGTAGAGAAGGAGAGGGCCATCTGTCCCCGGATGAGTCTTTGATACAGTCTGGCACTCCGCCCCTCTCCCAGGAGGCTTGAGAGGAGTTCCAGGGCGGGGACGTCTGGATGGGTAGCCGCAGGGATATGGTAGGCCACAACCACCCAGGGGAATTGGGTGGAGACGTAACAGTTGGCCTGTCTCTCCCCCTTCTGCGGGGTCTCCGGGGTAATCACTCCTTTGTGTCGTCCATCTTCGTGGGGAGGGATGGGGCCGAAGTGTCTTTCTATAATACGGATGGTCTCATTGGGGTCTATGTCCCCCAGCGCCAGTACGGTAGCATTATTTGGGGCATAGTAGTGTAGGAAGAATTCCTGGCAGTCCTCAAGGCTTATGGCGTCAAGGTCAGACATCCACCCACTGACGGGCCACTGATAGGGGTGGAGTGAGAAGGCCGTGGCATACAGCTCCTCTACCAGGAGGCCAGAGAGGGAGTTATCTACCCTCAGTCGCCTTTCTTCCTTGACCACCTCCCTCTCGGAGGCAAGGGTCTCGGGGGTAAGCCTCAGGCTGGCCATCCTATCTGCCTCCAGTTCTGCGGCCAGTTCCAGTTTAGAGTTCGGCAGGTTCTCAAAGTAGGCGGTACAGTCCTGTGTGGTGAAGGCGTTATCGTTACCGCCATTGAGGGTTACAAGGCGGCTGTGTTCCTCTGGGCCAAAACGGGCCGAGCCCTTGAACATCATGTGTTCAAAGAGGTGGGAGATGCCCGTAATGCCAGGCCGCTCGTTCCTGGAACCCACGTTGTACCAGACCTGGAGGCTGATTATGGGGGCAGAGTGGTCTTCGTGCATTAGCAGGGTGAGGCCGTTCTTCAGGCGGTATTCTTTGAGGTCTAACGGCAGTGTAGGAGATGTAGCGTGCCAGCTTGTCTGGCACGTGGATTCCCGATTTCCATCGTGCGACACAAGGTCGCACGCTACAGATGTCATGCTGAGCGAAGCGAAGCATCTAGGTTCTTCTAACCACGCCCCACATAGAAAGAGAAATACAAGAAGGTACAGTACCTTTGAAGGTTTCACCATGTAATAACCTTGTCTGACTCAAAAATCAGTTCAAGCATCCCCTTGTAGTCCAGTAGGGGCACGTTGCAACGTGCCCCTACACCCCTGGCCTCTACGTCGTCTTTTAGGGCAAATACTTTGAGGCCCTTTAGGGTATCCAAATTAGTTAGCACGGCGTCATGGATAAGGAGTATTGCAACCTCTTGTGCCACGCCCTGTCCGCCCAGGGTGGCCTGGGCC
>JASEHG010000295.1 GCA_030018855.1 Candidatus Brocadiaceae bacterium | reverse complement strand
CTTTTGCAGAGGTCTCATATTGAGACTAAGGAAGCTGTACCAGCCTCACTGATTCTACCCCCTCCAGTTTTTCTATCTTTTCCAATGCCTTCAGGGATACTGGGTTATCTACGTTCACTATCAAGAGGGCAGTCCCACCTACCTTTTTCCTGCCAAAGGCCATCCTGGCAATATTAATACCTTCGCTACCCAGTATTGTACCCACACCCCCAATGAGTCCAACCCTGTCCTTGGCATACACCACCAGCATCATACCCTCCAGCACTGCCTCTATTGTGTAGCCGTCAATAAAGACCAGCCTGGCATCACCTTTATTAAAGATGGTCCCAGTAACGGCGCTCTCCGCAGTCTCAGTCTTGACCTTTGCAGTAATCAGGTTAGTAAAGTCGCCGCATAGGCCACTAGTGGTTACGGATACGTCTATACCCTTTTCCATGGCAAGGGATGGGGCATTGACCAGATTGGCCCCCTCTTCCATGCATGGCTTTAAGATTCCTACAAGAAAGCTGTCCGTTACCAATCTAGTGTTCTTCTTGGCTATCTCTCCGGCATAAATCAGGGCAACAGACCTCACCCCACAGCCGGTGAGTTGCATCAGGAAGATACCCATCCTCTCCGTAAAGTTGATAAAGGGCTGGAGCTGTGCAAATTCCTCAGGGTTTACCACAGGCAGGTTCAGGGCGTTACGGACACCCTTCCCCAACAGGGCGTCGGCCATCTGTTCGGCCGCCTCCACAGCCACAGCCTTTTGGGCCTCCACTGTCTGAGCCCCCAGATGCGGAGTGGCTATCACCTGCTCCAGTTCCAGGAGCCTATTACCCTTAGGTGGTTCAACCTCAAACACGTCCAGGGCCGCCCCAGCCACCTTTCCTGAGACGATAGCCTCATAGAGGTCTTTTTCATTGACTATCCCACCCCTGGCGGCGTTTACCAATATCACCCCCGTCTTCATGAGATTAAACTCCCTCTCTGCAATGAGGTTCCTGGTAGAGGCGTTCAGGGGGACATGGATGGTAATAAAATCCGCCTGGGACAGTACCTCCTCCAAGGTGTTAGTCCGCTGGATGAGGTACTGGGTAGTAATGTCTGGGGAGATAAAGGGGTCATAGGCAATCACCCTCATCTCCAGGGCGGATGCCTTTTTGGCCACCTGCCTCCCTATACGGCCAAGACCTATAATGCCGAGGGCCTTTCCCGCAACCTGGAAACCGATGAACTTATCCCTCTTCCACTCCCCCTTCTGGAGGGACTTATGGGCCTGAGAGATCTTTCTTGCCACGGCAAAGAGGAGTCCAATAGTGTGCTCTGCGGCAGAGGTGGCATTCCCCTCCGGGGTATTCATTACTATCACACCCCGCTTGGTCGCCTCTTCTACGTCTACATTGTCTACCCCAATACCCGCACGGCATATAGCCTTGAGCCTTTCTGCCCCGGTCAGCACCTTGTCCGTAATCTTCACCCCGCTACGGAGAATTACGCCCTCGTAACCTCTAATCTCTTCCTTAAGTTCCTCCTGGGAGATCCCTGGCCTCGTTACCACTTCCAGGCCGGCCCTTGTCAGGATGTCTTCACACTCCGTTGCAAGGCTATCTGCTAAAAGTACTTTCATGTCCCTAACCTATGCCTCTCATACCCTCTATGAAATAGACGCTTTGAGACTTCTGCAAATCCGCCTGAGGCGGACTGTGCCTTTAGTCTCCCCCCTAGATGGGAGGAGGAAGGGGAAGGGTGATACTCACCCCCACCCTACCCTCCCCCCAAGGGAGGGGGAACATAATAGAGGTCTAACTAAATGAGAGAGGTTTTTCTTCAAAAGAAAGACGTAGACCCCTTCTATAAAAACCTGAGAAAGGATTACAAGGTCTACCGGGTAAAAAAGAAGGGACCACACTACGTCTTTGGTGAGGCACCTGAATTTTGG
>JASEHG010000294.1 GCA_030018855.1 Candidatus Brocadiaceae bacterium | reverse complement strand
GGAGGTGCTGGATTAAAGAGTTTATCCTCTATCTTGTTCTCAAAGCAAAAACTAATATGGTCTTCTACAAGCTCACGCATAAGATTGAAGGCTTTTTCAGGTGTATCACCAGCACCTACAATGTCCAATTCAAGGCAGTGGGCCACCCAGTTACCTTCTTCATGGTAGATAAGGATATGTAAATCAATCTGGCCCTTAACCCTGTGGGGGGAAAAGAGGTCAAAGAGAAGAGAATAAAGTTTACTCAGCATGGACGGAAGCTCCTGTAGACATAAGAAGTATCCCAAAAAAGACAGCCCTTGTCAAGAGCAGGGTGGCCTTTTAAAAGGGGTTGGGATATAATAGGCCACCAAAGGATAAAGGAAAGGTCAGGGAAACGGCCCGCCTGAGGCGGACTTAATCAGCTTGACGGCCTTTATGTCTCCCTGGCCCGTGTAGAACTGACCACATCCTACACATCCCTTCCCATCCTGTCAAGCGAGAGGCAGGGGGGGAGGGGCTTCCCTGAGACGGTAACCCATGCGTATAAGGCCCATTCTGAAGTCCGCCACCCGAAAAGTGGCAATCTCCACCACCTGCCCCACCCCTTTACACTGGAGAGCTATAGGAGAGTAGCAAGATGAAAATGAAACACTATTTGGAGGGGGCAATCAAAAAGTTTGAAGACCTGTGCGATACTATCAATCATTACCTGGAGCTGGAAAGAAATTTAAAGCCTATACGCTTTGTAGCCCCTCTGGGATGGAAAATTCCTGAACAACTCAAAAGGATAGTAGTTCCATCACGTACCCGGTCTTCCTGCCCAGCACCCCTCGGTAGTAGTCCAATCCTTGAATTTAATACACTCCTTGAATTTACGAGGATTATCTCTAAGGAAGAGAAGGAAGAACTACTCAAACTCTGCGAGGACAAATTTTATCAAGGGGCCGTAATCGCCCTGTATGAGCAATCTTTAAAGCACTCAGAACTTTTAGGTTTGTACAGAAAGGCCACAGCTTTGAGCCTTGAGTGCAAGGAGATTTACAGGATATTAAAGCCTGAACTAGGATTAAATTATGAGACTGAAGACCTGGTTTGTCCAAGATATTTAAGAATACTCCCCCATAACGAGCCACCCAAATTTCTAATTACCATAATGGAAATTATGGAAAAGCTCAAAGATTTGAGAGCCAGAGAGAGGTTTCTAGAGATGCAATCCCCAGGGGCAGGGGGAAAGGGTGAACAAAGCGGAAAACTAGCCACAATCCAACAAGGAGTTAAGCTGGCAATGATAACAACAGGAGAAAGAATGGTTTACTGGGAAGGGGAAGAACAAGGGAACCTAACAGATAAACCCTATCAACTTCTTTATGTCTTAGCCTTGAACGCTGGAGAGCTTGTTCCTTACGCCAAAGTAAAATGGCTTGTTGAATCTGACTCAGAGGGCCTAGCGAAGGCCCTATCTAGGCATATAGGGACAATCAAAGCACGCATTCCCCCACTACAAAACATAATACGCAATGAGGAGGAAATAGGTTACATACTCACTCTACGAAAGGACGAAGTTCAAGTAATAGGCAAAATGTCAGAGGTTGATACATTACTAGACTTAAATCCTTAATCCACGAATCCACAATCAATCCACGCCAATCCACGATTTTTTAACCCCTCAAAAAATCCTCTTTTTTGTAACTCTTTTTCCCTACAAAACTTACTACCAAACAGCACCACTTTTTCTAATCCACGCCTAATCCACGATTATAATTTTAGGACATGGAGCGGTTACTCAACACCTGCGAAACGTAGAAACGCCTAAATAAAAAAGATCCTGGTGTGTGAGGCCAGGAGGTGAAACTTGAAAAATTTGTTGAGCCTAAGAAAGTTTACCAGCCTTAATAATTTCTGTCAGTGGAAACCTTTACTGATACGGCCCCCCCCGCCTGG
>JASEHG010000293.1:1715-1931 GCA_030018855.1 Candidatus Brocadiaceae bacterium | reverse complement strand
GTAAATGAACGCACCATGAAGGGTGCGGCCACAAAAGATTTTGTCCCATTTAGGGCGAAATATGACGGCGCATAAATCAGAGCGTGATTTGAGATTGTCTTTAAAGGACAGGGTTGCTTCACTTAGAAGGCTTATTCCTCACATAGGGGACGTCCCTGGAGACGTTGCCAGTATCTTTTCTTCCAGATTATTCATTACCGTTTTGGTCCTGAAGCT
>JASEHG010000293.1:0-1705 GCA_030018855.1 Candidatus Brocadiaceae bacterium | reverse complement strand
GTTTTAGTTCTTTTGTTGCTTCACATTACGTTACGGAGCAGTTTTCCCCCTTCGTTAATTATTACGTCTCCTCGGGCTTCCAGAATCCCTGGGACTTCTTCTATGAAAAAGGCATTTTAAAGGTCTTTCCCTATTCCACCGTAATGCTCTGGGTCTTTACGATTCCCAGGCTCCTGTTCTCACCCTTAATGCCGTCAGGCGACTGACAGTACGTTGGCTACCTCAATTTGTTTACGATGAGAGTGCCATTGATACTGTCTGATATTTTAATCCTATTTATCCTCGCAAGGTGGTTTGAACTGAAATCAAACAGGGCCTTGCTAATATACTGGTGTTCGCCCGTTTGTTTTTACATAAATTATTATCATGGTCAACTGGATGCCGTACCGATGGCCATTTTCTTGCTTTCGCTGGTGTTTTTGTTTGATAGAAGGTATTACCTTGCAGTTGCGTTACTTGCCTGTAGTATAGCCACAAAGGCACATCTTGCCATAACACTGCCGTTTATTTTTGCCTACGTCTACAGACAGGCCGTCCCTGTAAAAAAGATGTTTTATATGTTTCTACTGCTCGTAAGTGGTATCTTTGTCCTTATAATCCCATACGCCTTCTCAGAGGGTACTATCATCTTGTTGTCCAGGCCGAGGAGCAGAAGAGGGTATTTGAGGTCTCCTTTCCAGTATTGGGCAACCTGAATTTTCTACTCTGCCCCGCCGCCATATTTGTAATCTTTATGAAGTTTGCCTCTTACAAGAAGCTGAACAGGGATATTATCATACTCTATATGGGCCTCGTCTTCTCGGTGCTTGTGGTCTTGGTGCCACCAATGCCCGGCTGGTACTACTGGTCCCTACCGTTTATTGTGTATTTTTTTGTTAGAAAAGAAGACGTTTCTGTCCTTCCGTTCATCGTCTATAACGTTGCCTACCTGATGTATTTTCTGATGTATGAACATTCTGATTTATTCAGTGCATGGAAGCTGGTAAGTCCGCAGTGGGCCAGCCTCCCGGCACCTTGTCTGATGCTTACTGCCCTTGGCTTTGATGCGGCCCTGATAAATGACGTAACTTTCACGATATTGCAATCCTCTCTACTGGTCATAGTGTTCTGGATGTACACGGTTGGTGTGCGGAGCAATGAGGTATACAGGCCCAAGGAAAAACCGGTAATGATTGGTATAGGTGGTGATAGCGGGGCCGGAAAGGATACCACGGTCGGCATATTAGAGAAAATCCTGGGTGAAAAAAATGTTATAAGGGTAAGCGGAGATGACTCCCATAAGTGGGCCAGGGGGGATAAGAATTGGGAGGTCTATACCCACTTAAACCCTAAAGGAAGTAAGTTGCACCTCCAGCTTGACCATGCAATAGCACTCCAGAGTGGAAAGTCTATTTATAAAGGCTCATATGACCATAACACCGGCACGTTCACCAACCCTCAAAAGGTAGAGTCAAATAAGTACATATTCTTTGCCGGTCTTCACCCCTTTTATCTGGACAAGATGAGGCAACTGTTTGACATCAAAATCTTTATGGAGCCCGATGAGCGCCTGCGTTCTTTCTGGAAGATTAAGAGGGATGTGTTAAATAGAAATTATTCCAGAGAGCAGGTGCAGGCACAACTGGAAAAAAGAAGAGGCGACTCCAAAAAGTACATTAAACCACAGCGCGATTTTGCAGATATAGTTATCAATTTTGTTCCAGCT
>JASEHG010000292.1 GCA_030018855.1 Candidatus Brocadiaceae bacterium | reverse complement strand
CCTGAATTTTGGGACCCAGGGGAGGATTATATCCCTACCATCCTCCCCCCAAAGAAGTACCTCCAGCCCCAGGAGGAGACCCTTTTCTGTATGGCCCTGGCACCAAGACCTAGTCTCAAACCTAAAATAGAGGCCCCTCCTCAGGTGATATTCGGCGTCAGACCATGCGATATAAGCGGAATATCCCTTATGGACAAGGTCTTTTCTGACATGAACGTTGACCCCTATTACAAGGCGCGTCGGGAAAACACAATCATAATTGGCATAGACTGCCTTAGACCTTGCGACAAGGACTGCTTCTGCAGTACCGTAGGAAGCCTTGACGTAAAAGAGGGCTTTGACCTCCTCCTGACAGATATAGGGGAGGGCTACTTTATCACCGTTGGTACTCCACGAGGCGGAAAACTCCTCCAGGATTTCAGCAAGGCAAGAAGACCCTCAGCGAGAGAGGAGGAGTCGTTCCTTGCCAGGAGAGAGGGGCGGAAGAAGGAATACCCCTACAAGTTTAAGACAGAACTCTCCAACCTCCCCCTCTTATTCACCTCTAACTGGGAGCACCCGGTCTGGAAGGAGATTGGAGACATATGCCTGGCCTGTGGTCGCTGTAACCTGGTCTGCCCCACCTGCTACTGTTTTGACACCTTTGACGCAATGGACGTAACCCTCAGGGAGGGGGAGCGGAGGAGGCAGTGGGACGGCTGTCTGCTGGCCGAGTTTGCCGTGATTGCCGGAGGCGTAAACTTCCGTGCCCAGAGGAGCCAGCGTCTACGCCACCGTTTTAACAGGAAATTCAATTATCAAATGGCCAAACACGGGCAATCGCACTGCGTGGGCTGTGGACGCTGTTACAGGGCCTGCCTGGTGCATATACACCCGGTGGAGGTGGTGAACAAGCTAGTGGATGGAAACAGCGATATAAACATGTAGGGGCACGTTGCAACGTGGCCCCTACTTCTTGCACGGCAAAAACAACGTGCGGCATCCGCCTCAAACGGATTGCACACTAAATCGTTACGAAAAACCTGAAAAACAATGATTGGCACCGAAACACTTTACGTCCCCACCCTGGCCGAGATAGTCAGTACCCGGCAACTGACCGAGCTAGAGAAGTTCTTTGAGATAAGACTTCTGGACTCCAGGGCTTTCCCTTTTGAACCCGGACAGTTTATCCTCCTCTCCGTATTAGGGGTGGGGGAGGCCCCGGTTACCCTGGCCTCCTCTCCATTGAAAAAGGACGGCGTGGAGGTGTGCGTACGCCGGGTAGGGAGCCTTACCAACGCCCTCCACAGGCTCCAGGAAGGTGCCACCCTAGGGCTACGCGGGCCCTTCGGTAAGGGCTTCCCCATAGAGGCGCTAAAGGGCAAAGACCTCCTCTTTGTGGCTGGAGGCATCGGGATAATCCCCCTCCGTTCCCTTATACATTACGTACTGGAGAGGAGGGAGGATTTTGGTCAGCTACACATCCTCTACGGGGCCAAGACCCCAAAAGAATTCCTCTTTGCCGACGAGTTAAAGTCCTGGGGACAGCGGGGGGATGTGAGGCTACAGCTGACAGTGGATAAAACTGACGAGACATGGAAAGGCAACGTGGGGGTCATCACCAGGCTCATCCCACCCCTGGATTTAAGGCCCAGGGAGACCTACGCCGTTATCGTCGGGCCGCCAGTGATGTACAAATTCGTACTCATGGAACTCTACCAGAAGGCCCTCCCTGAGTCCCAGATACTCATGTCCCTTGAGAGGAGGATGAGGTGCGGGGTGGGCAAGTGCGGTCACTGCCAGATAAACAACGTATACGTCTGCCAGGAAGGGCCGGTATTTAGCTATCAGTTTTTAAAGAGATTGCCAGAAGCTATATAGGTAAAATCTTACAATCCTCCCCCTCCCTTGATGGGAGGGGGAAGGGGGGGGTGGCTTTTCACCCCCTCCCTTCCCTCCCC
>JASEHG010000291.1 GCA_030018855.1 Candidatus Brocadiaceae bacterium | reverse complement strand
CCACCCCAGGGTGGAAGGCCTTCGTTATCCCCCTTAGGGACATGATAGATGGGGGGCTCTCCAGCTCGTTAGAGCGGAGGGTAGAGACTGCCCTCAAGGAATCTTCTGTAGGGGTTGAAAATATTCAACCCCTACTTATCTTTGAGATAGACACCTATGGGGGGCGTCTTGAACCTGCCTTTGATATATCGGAATACATCAGCAAAATAGAAAAGGCCCGTACGGTGGCCTATATCCCCAACAAGGCCATCTCTGCCGGCTCCCTTATTACCCTGTCCTGTAACGAGATAGTCATGGGCCCGCAGGCCGAACTGGGCGATTGCGAGCCTATTATACCTGCCATGGAGGGGGGCTATCAGACGGCAGGGGAGAAGATACAGACCCTCCTGAGGACTAAATTCAGGAAGTTCGCCGATAAAAACGGCTACCCGCCCCTCCTGGCGGAGGCCATGGTAACAAAAGAGATGGAGGTCTACCAAATCTTTACCGAGGAGGCACCACAGGGACGCTTTATCACCTCCAAAGAACTCAAAGACATGAGCAAAGAAGAGTCGGACAAGATTAAATCCAGGAGGCTAATCGTTGAGGCCGGCAAGCTCCTGACCATGCACTCCAAAGAGGCCAGGGAATACGGCTTTGCCAGGGCCATCGTAGAAGACCGTAAGGAGTTACTGGGACTCTACGGCCTCACACCAGAGGACGTAATTGAACTGGAGACCAACTGGTCAGAGGACATGGTGCGTTTCCTGGACAGCGTTGCCCCCATCCTCCTGAGCGTGGGCCTTATTGCCCTGTGGCTGGAGTTGAAGGCCCCTGGTTTTGGACTGCCCGGTATTGTAGGTATCTCATGCCTTGCCACGGTATTCCTTAGCAAGTATATGGTGGGCCTGGCAGAGGCCCCGGAGATGCTCCTGTTCATGCTAGGGGTAATGCTACTCGCCGTAGAGATATTTCTGCTACCTGGCTTTGGTATCGCAGGGATAACGGGGATTCTACTCATGCTCATGGGGACCACACTGGCCTTCCAGGACTTCGTGGTACCCCAGACCCCCTATCACTATGAGGAACTCAGGGGTAACCTCTTAAAGATATTTTCCAGTATGGCAGTAAGCCTTCTGGTGATAGCCCTTATGGTAAGATATCTCCCCGGCATACCACTCTTTGGACGGTTGGTACTCAGTGCCTCTGAGGAGGCGGAACTGGGTTTTGGCACCACCCTTGCCATCCCCACGGTTGGACTGGTTGGGCGGCGTGGCTATGCACTGAGCACCCTCAGACCCTCTGGCAGGGCAGAATTCAATGGGGAGGTGCTGGACGTGGTTACGCAGGGAGAATTTGTGGAGGGGGGGCAAAAGGTGGAGATTGTGGAGGTTAGAGGTAACAGGGTAATTGTTAGACCGGTATGAGCCATACAGAGATAATCGTACTCTTTATTGTTGGCCTCCTGGCCGTCTTTGCAGAGATACTGCTCCCTGGTATGATTATAGGGATATGTGGCACCCTTTGTGTAGCAGGGAGTATATACCTTGCCTATCAGGCAGGGGAGAAGACCCTGGGGAACGTCCTGCTTGTTACCAGCCTACTTTCTGTCCCATTATTTGTTATACTCTGGTATCGGGCGACCTCCAGGATGTTTGCCATTACGGCCTCCGAGGAGGGCTTCTCGGCCTCTAAAGGGTTTGAAGACCTATTGGAGAAGGAAGGGGTTACCGTTACCCCCCTACACCCGTCGGGTATCGCCCAGATAGAAGGAAGACGGGTGGACGTCTTAAGCAGGGGAGAGATGGTCGCCCGGAGTACAAGGATTAAGGTAATAGAGGTAAAGGGGAACAAAGTCGTTGTGAAACCCATTTAAGGGGAATATAAAGTAACCGCAACCTTTAGGTTGCGTAATTTCTAATTGCCGCAGGCTAAAGTTCGCCGCAGGCGAATCCGCCTCAGGCGTGACCTGCGGCTACATAGAAGAAAGGTAAAACTATG
>JASEHG010000290.1 GCA_030018855.1 Candidatus Brocadiaceae bacterium | reverse complement strand
GGGCACGGCGCGCCGTGCCCCTACGGTTATCTCGGCAGTATCCTCTACCACCTTCCCATCCCTGAAGAGTAGCCTTCTTCTGGCGTACCGGGCAATATCTGCCTCATGGGTAACCAGTATAATAGTTATGCCCTGGCTGTTTAGTCTCTGGAATATGGCCATGACCTCTGCCGCACTCCCGCTATCCAGGTTGCCGGTGGGCTCATCTGCCAGGATGAGGATAGGCTGATTAACTATGGCCCTGGCAATGGCCACCCGCTGTTGTTCCCCACCAGAGAGTTTGCTTGGGTTGTGGGTCTCCCTCCCCTTCAGCCCCATGGCCCAGAGCATCTTCAGTGCCCGGCTCCTCCGCTCCTTTCTGGGTACACCTCCATAGATTAAAGGCAGTTCCACGTTTTCCACGGCAGCCATCCTAGGGAGGAGGTTAAAATTCTGGAAGACAAAGCCTATCTTCCTGTTCCTTATCTCTGCTAACTGATTGATGTTAAGGGCAGCTACCCTATGCCCGTCAAATATATAGTTGCCACTGGTGGGATAATCCAAACAGCCAAGGATGTTCATAAAAGTAGACTTCCCGGCCCCTGAGGGGCCCATTACGGCCACGAACTCGCCCTCCTCAATCTTTAAAGACACCCCCCTCAGGACGTGCACCTCTACCTCACCCATGCGGTATATCTTGTGCAGGTCTTTTACGACTATAAGCATCTTTGGGTCCACGGGCTTTGTCACTAGTATAATCTCCTGGGCATAGTAGGCCCTTTCTCCTTAGTCACCATACCTACCACCAACTGGCTGCCCTCTTTGAGGTCTCCCTGGACCAATTCCGTAAATTTATCGTCTGCAATGCCTGTAACCACCTCTACAGGCCTGGGCCCTTTCTTACCCTTTAAGGTATATACCAGGTGTTGTGGGCCTTTGAGCTCCGGCGTAGGGGGGCTATTTTTTGTCGGGGCTAGCCCTGCCACCTTGTTATCCTCTCTGGGTGGCCTGAAACGTAGCGCCGCATTGGGGATCCTCAACACGTCTCGTCTCTCTGCCACAGTAAGCGTGGCATTGGCGGTCATGCCGGGTTTTAGCTGTAACTCTTTATTTTCCACCCCAATGACCACATTATAAATGACCACGTTCTGCGTGACCTTTGGAGAACTCCTCACCTCAACTACTTTTGCCTTAAAGGTAGTATCCGGGTAGGCATTCACGTAAAAGGTGGCTGGCTGGCCTGGGGTTACCCTGCCGACATCCGCCTCGTTGACGTCTAAATAGGCCTCCATCTCCTTGAGGTCCTGGGCTATTACAAAGAGGGTAGGGGTCTGGAAAGTGGCCGCCACGGTCTGCCCTACGTCCACGTTACGAGTCAGTACAAGGCCATCAATAGGAGAGTAAATGTAGGTGTAGCTGAGGTCAAGCTCTGCCGATTCCAGGGCTGCCTCTGTCTGCTTCAGTTCTGCCAGGGCAAGCTCATGTCTGGCCCTTGCGGCCTCTAACTCTGCCGTGGCCATCTCGTAGTTGGTTCGGGCAGTGTCCCTTTCCTGCTCCGTAACCACCCCATCTTTAAACAAGGTCTCAAAACGGTTGTAAATCCTTTGTGTATCCTTTACCTTCACCTCTATTTCTGTAACGTTGGCCTGGGCACTGGAGACCTTGGCCCTGGCTATATCCAGGTTGGCCCCGGCCTGCCTTGCCCTGCTCTCAAAAGGGGCGGGGTCTATGCGGGCCAGCAGTTGGCCCTTTGTTACGACGTAATCAAAATCTACATAAATCTCCTTTATTTTGCCGGAGACCTGACTACCTACCTGCACAGAGAGTAGCGGTTGTAGCGTACCACTGGCAGTAACCACTGAGACAATGTCTCCCCTCTCCACCCCGGCCGTACGATACTTCGCAGCCCCCCCCTTTGACATCAACACGCCTACCGTACTGGCCGTGGCTACTATTGGGATAGCAATGGCTAGTATAATAAATAGTCTTTTCATGTACTCTCCGTAGGGCCATAGCACAACACACCCCTACTGCACTATTTTACC
>JASEHG010000028.1 GCA_030018855.1 Candidatus Brocadiaceae bacterium | reverse complement strand
CACGTACCGTGCCGCCAGCCTCAGGTCCTCGGCAACTGCCTTTACTATAGCGTCGCTCACCAGTTCGGCCTGACTGCTGAATCCCATGAGGAGGCTCAGGTCGCAGATATTATTTATAATCCTGGGGAGGCCCTTTGAGGCCCTGTATACCTCCTCAACGGAGGTAGCATTGAATATCTCCCTGTTAGCACCCACCGCTTTCAGCCTGTAATCTATGTATTTTCCCACCTCTTCTTTGCTAAGGCCCGAGAGGTTGTATCTTATTGCTATACGTTGTGCCAGGGGCTCGTGTTGCCTGACCCTTTGTGCCAGTTCCGGCTGGCCCAGGAGGACAATGGTCACCAGGAAGGCATCGTTCTTCTGGAAATTCAGTAGTAGCCTGATTTCCTCAAAGATGGCCTCGTCCTTGATGACATGGGCTTCGTCAATTATGAGTACACAGTATTGGCCTTTTTCGTTACTCTCAAATACAATGTCCTCTAGTCTATGGAGCAAATCTAGCTTACTTGTTACCGGGGGCAGGCTCTCAAGCCCTCCGAACTGGTATATCAGTTCTCGTAACAGGTCCTCAACGGTTAGGACCGGATTTACTATTACGGCGATATTATAACTCTTTTCCTCTCTAGAGAGTAGTCTTACCAGCATCCGGCTGAGGAGGGTCTTGCCGGCACCTATCTCCCCTGTAATCATAACGGCCCCCTTCCTCTCCTTTACCCCGTATAAGAGCCTGGTGAGGGCCTCTTCGTGGTTTGCCGAGTAAAAGAAGAAGTCCGGGTTAGGGGTATTCTCAAAGGGTTTCTTTTTTAGTCCCCAATAGTCCAGGTACACGGCCTGTTTCCGCCCTCTTTAAATCCACCAATCTGATGACAACTACAAATATAAGAAGAAGTTGGAGCAAAAGCAATAGTGCATCTACCGGCCTTGAGTTCCTGAGGGTTACTGCGCCTATAGATATTACGAGACTAATAAGATATATCAGTAATACTGCCTCCCGCCTGCTAAAGCCTATGGCTACTAGCCTGTGTGGGAGGTGGTCAACCCCGTGGTAGGTAATCGCCTCTTTTATGGTATACGTAGTCCCTTCCAGATACCTTTTAGTAATAGTATACAAAAAGTCAAGGATAATTACACCTAATATTAATATGGGTATTATGGCCGCCTTGATGGGATGTGTAGACCATTCCCCCATAATCCCAAGGGTGGCAAGGATATAACCCAGGAAGAAGGAGCCTGAATCACCCAGAAAGATGTTGGCGCCATTGTAGTTGTATCTCAAGAAACCAAGGGTTGAACCCATAAGGGCACAGGCCAGTAGACCCCAGGCCCACTGGTAGGTCTGTACGGCCACCAGCATATAGGCGAAGCCGGCTATAAAGGCAAGGCCGGACGCAAGCCCGTCCATGGTATCGGAGGCATTAAAGGCACTTACCACCCCCGTTATCCATATAAGGGTAAAAAATAAGTTGAGGTAATAATTGTGAAATAACGTCAGGATTATCCCGTGTTTGGAAAGGAGATATGTTATACCCACGAGCAGGAATAATTTTATTGTGGCGGGTAACCCCCTTGCATCGTCTACCATACCTATGGCAATTACAAGGGTGCCGCCCAGCAGGATACCAAGCTGTTTGTCGGTAAGGAGGTCAACGTTGTAGAGCAAAGGGACTGTAAAGCCCAGGAAGACGGCGAACCCTCCCATGCGTGGGGTAGGTCTTGCGTGGGGCTTTGTCTTTCCAGGGTGGTCCACTGCCCCAATCTTCTCGGATATAACCCTTACGATAGGTGTTACCACCAGGGTGATTAAGAGGGCCATCCCAAAGGTTTTACCGCAGGCTGTTAATGGCTCTATCATCTGAACTCCTTGTCCTTCTGGCAGGGGTAAACCCTGCCCCTACAATTAAACCTTTGAACTTTTGAACCTTTGAACCATATTATTTCAGGGCAGGGGTAAACCCTGCCCCTACAGCCGACCCCAGGAGTATCTCCAGACTCCTCTCTCCCTCGTTAAATAGGAGGTCAATAGTGGACATGCTGGGCATAAAAGGCTCATGGAGTTGCCTGTATTGGGGGTGATGAAATTCCTGGAACAGGCTTTCTATTCCCTTTTCCCGCATCTGGTTGACGTCCACATAGTCCTTACCGTGCATACCGTGCATGTATCTGTTGGCGCCCAACTTCACGCAGATGTCTATGATGAGTCCTGTTGCCTTTCCCTCTACCCCTAAGTCAGAGGCCTTAAGCACCCTGGTCTTTATGCCCAATGCCTCTTTTATATAGAGTATCAGGGTCTCGTTCAAGTCTGACAATCTTTCCCACTCTCTATTATAGGTCTCGTGGAAGAAATCGGCGTATCTGTCAAAATATGGGGCCTTCTGATAATTAAGCCATATAGATTTCCAGTGCTTACGCCTCCAGGGGAGGGCGTTATTGATGTGGACGTCCATAATCTTCTGGGTGTATTTCCCTTTGGTAAGGACCGGGACGGTAAGCCACACCCAGCCTTCCTGGGTTCGGATCTTGTTGCGGTGCATCCACCCAAACGGGCCGCGCTTCACAAATTGGACGTTGTCCACAATGACAAAGGTGTCTACCTGGGCCATCTTGTGGAAGAATCCGAGATGAGGGAGGTAATTGGGCTGGTGTCCTGCTACCATCATGACCCTGAAAACACCTCCCCAACGTTCCTGGCTACGTATTCCACCTGTTCCTGGCTCAGGGACGGGTAAATGGGTATGGAGACTATGGTACGGTGGGCCTCCTCTGCATTGGGAAACCCCCCATTGTCCAGGTGGAGGTACTGGTGAAGGGGCTTGAAGACTGGCCTCTTGGATTCTACCCCCCTGGTATCCAGACTCTTAATTGTTTCCTCTACGGTCCGCCTTGTCTTAAGGACGTACCTGTAAAAGGCGTGGGTAGAACCCTTTCTCCTGTAGGGTATCTCCAGACCATAATCCTTTAGTATCCTGTCGTAGGTGGCCGCTATCTCACGTCTCCTTAAGATAAAGTAATCTAACTTTCGCATCTGGCTCAGTCCCATGGCGGCCTCTATGTCCGTCATCCTGTAGTTGTATCTTACCTGATAATCCTCTCTCTCATCATACTCTCTGAGGTCCCTTGCCTTTTCCATCAGGGTGCAGGAATTTGAGGCAAGCATGCCGCCGTGTCCTGTGGCAATCATCTTGGTGGCGTAAAAGGAGAAGATGGAGGCCGTCCCCAGGCTCCCCAACCTCCTTCCCCCCCCGGGTGGATAACTGCCGCCAAGGCTATGGGCACAGTCCTCAATAATTGGAATTTCCAACTCCAACAGACTATTTATATCTGCAGACTGACCAAAGGTATGGACGACGATAAGGGCCTTTGTCTTTGGACTAGTTTTCTTTCTGACTTCTTTCAGGCTTATATTGAGGTCTTGCCCATCTATGTCAACCACCCTGGGTGTGGCCCCCACATAGAGGATGGGGTTGAGCACTGCTGCGCATACGTAGCTGGGGACGAGGACCTCATCCCCTGTCCCTATGCCCATGGCCAGAAGCAGGAGGTGCAAGGCCGATGAACCGGAGTTGGTGGCGAGGGCATACTCCACCCCCATATAGTCCTTAAATACCCTCTCCAACGCCTCCACCTTCGGTCCCTGGGCAATGTAGTTGGAGCTAAGCACTTCCATTACCATTTCTAACTCCTCTTTCTCAAGCGTGGGTAAGGAGTGAGGTATCTTCTTTATCGGGAGTGGCCCTGCCACCTCATATCACCATTCGGTAACACACAAAGGCCTCGGCGGCCTCTACAGCTATCTCGCTTCCCCTCAGTCTTGCCAGCCTTTCTACGTTTTCCAGGCTGTAATTATGGTTGGGCTCCTTCAACTGGGAACGGTGACACCTTATTGCCTCTAATTTCTTGTCCAGGTGCTGGGATATGTCTACGTAGAGGTTAGGTTGAAATACCTTGTCTGAACTCCAGCACAGGGTGGGGCATTCGTAAGAGACGACCACCTGCTGGAAGGCCTTATATTGGGGCAGGGCGGGGCGGCACGCCGTAAACCCTGCATAAAAGACGGCGGCGTGGTCCTGGTTGTATGAGGGTACGGGAAGGGCTATCATGGTGGGGCTTATCTTGTCTATGGATACACTGCTCTCCCTCTCTATTATGCTTACCAGATCCCGTCTGGGGATGGCATCAAGACGGAGGTGTTTCTCGTCATCCTTGTAGACTATGTCATAACCATCCAGTCTCAGTAATTCAGCCGCTGCCAGGAACTCGTCCCTCCGTATCTGCGCCGGGACTACACCATCCACCCCATAGTGCTTCAGACTTCCAATGGACATCACCATGACATAGGCCTCTCCGCCCATGTCCTTTATCTTGGCTATAAGGCCCGCGCACCCCAGAGACTCATCGTCCGAATGGGGAGCCAGTACCAGGAGTCTCTGCCTTGAAAGCAATTTCTCGGCCAGATCCTTGTGCATTTGGCTAGCAAGTCACCATTTTTATTGGGAGTTAGTACATTATAATTATCACAACATAATTACCACAGTAAGTATCATCTCTTCTAGCAAAATCTATGCCCACCCCTTATCTTTCGTAAGTGATAAATGCCAATAGTTTACAGAAAAAATTTTATTTATCAACAAGTTTGTTTTTAAGAAGACTGTAAATTTCTAGCCCTTACACCCCCAAATCAGGGTGCTTTTCTCGCTTTCTCAAAGACTTCAATTGTAAAAGATATGACGCTAAAATATAATTGTGCTAGTATAGATGAGAATAACCTGTCCGCCTTAGGCAAATTGACACTATCATGCACATAGACATCCTTACCCTCTTCCCAGAGGTATTTCCAGCCTTCCTCGGACACAGTATCCTGGGGATTGCCCAGGAGAAGGGGCTGGTGGAATTTCACCTCTGGAATATAAGGGATTTTACTCAAGACAAGCATAAGAAAGTGGATGACAGACCCTTTGGCGGAGGGCCAGGGATGGTCCTCAGACCAGAGCCTGTCTTCAGGACAATAGAAGAGGTGGAGAAGGTGGTGCCTGGAACGGTGACGGTGCCACCAAGAAAAATCCTCCTCAGCCCACAGGGTACGAGATTCAATCAATCCATGGCCAGGGAGCTTGCCAGGGAGCCACGCCTCATGCTGCTCTGCGGGCATTACGAGGGATTTGATGAAAGGATAAGACAGGGCTTTGATTTCCTGGAGGTCTCCATAGGGGACTACGTCCTGAGTGGGGGAGAGGCCCCTGCTATGGTGATAATAGATGCACTAGTAAGGCTTATCCCCGGGGCGCTGGGGGACGAGTTTTCTACCGTAAGCGAGTCCTTTAGTGAGATGATGGGGGAACCCCCTGTACTCCTGGAGTATCCCCAATACACACGGCCCAGGGAGTTCAGGGGTATGAGGGTGCCAGAGGTGCTGTTATCCGGGGACCACGAAAAGATAAGAAAATGGCGTCTGGAGCAGGCAAGGCTCCGCACCCGCCAGAGAAGACCTGACCTGTTAAAAGATTAGGGGATAGGGGGTAGGGAGTAGGGGTTAGCAATCTTTTTTTCTACTCCCTACTCCCTACTCCCTACTCCCTAGTTATGGTGTTGAGAAGCCGTACTCCTTTAAGATGGCCCTCCCTTTATCGCTGGCCAGGAAGGCAATGAAGGCCCTGGCCTCCTCCTTATGTAAGGTGCCCTTCACCATGGCGATATAGGTCTCGGGAGGGGTGTACAATTTGTCCTCTACAGGGACGTACTCCACCTGAGCAGAGGCCCTGAGGGATTGCGCCCCAATCCCAACCGGTGCCCTTCCTGTCTCCACCAGTTCAAGGATGTCAGCCACTCGCTCCGTGTAAAGGATTCGGTTTTGTAGCCCTATCCACAGACCTGCATTTTGCAGGGCCTCCTGGGCCGCCTTTCCATAAGGGGCGTGTTGGGGATTCGCAATGACGATTAGGGAAAAGTTGGTTATGTCACGAAGACTGTCTATCTTTCTCGACGAGTCCTTTCTGACTATGATAACCAGCCTCCCCCTGCAAATTACGTTAGAAGTGCCTTGTACGAGGAGTCTTCTGTGGTAGAGTTCCTGGATAAAATTGGCCCCAGCGGCTATATAAAGGTCGTAAGGTACCCCATCCTCAATCTCGTGGGCCAGGAGACCACTGGAGCCAAAGCTGAAATTCGTTTTATGGCCTGAGACCTTTTCAAATTCGGCAGCGGCCTCCTCCAGGGCATCCCTCATGCTGGAGGCGGCCGCTACTAAGAGGGTCTGACCTGAAAGACTGCTTGCCTGTAGAAGGACAAGAATCCCTGCCAGGACAAGAGATACGGTCTTTTTTCTCACTTTTAACGGAAGCAACCCGTAGAGGCAATTCATGTTGAAAATCCGCCTCAGGCGGGAATTGCCCCTATCTTGATTAGGGGGCACCAGGAAGGCTGGGCCCCGGCGCACCGGAAAAGCCTTCGGTACTAAAGGTAATAGCTGGGGTAGAGGGTGTACTTGGTGAACTTGGTATGGTAAATCGGGACGGATCTGTGGACAGCAGGCCAGAAGGCGCCACAAAGGTAGGTTTAGTGGTTTCGGGTCGTGTCAAGGTGCTGGATGGGATGCTCGCGTAGGGGTCTTTTCCTGGGACCTGTACTTTAGGGGCCTTTCCGGGTTCTAACGGGGAGACCCCAGTAGCCGTCCGTACGTCGTAGACTCTTTCGGGTTCTGATGCAGTGGCTGTAGTCTCCGCACCAATATAGTCATGACTACCCGCCACTCTAGGCTGAGCCTGAGATGGCGCCAAGGTTGGATATGCCCCAGTCGTTAACCAAGTACAGGAGACTAGAGACATCAGGGCAAGACTTGCCACAAACAGGAGGCTTAGATACCTCATTGTCTTTTCCTCTTTTAACAGAAAAGCTCAACACAAACCCTCTACTCCAGGAGGACCATATCCCCTTCTCCCTATAAATTTTACTGGAAATTAGGCCGGTAGTAAAGACAATCTCTTATGCAAGGGCGGCCCGGTGGGTCACTCCTACTCACTGATGTAAGTGGGAGACTTTCCCCTTATCCGCCTTAGGCGGATAACCCATGCCTATAGATAATACAAAATATCTTTACTCCCGCCCATAAGGGCCGTACCCCATCTTCCAGACACCAACTTTGATAGAGACTGAACCAGCAGTAAAGGTAAGCTTAGTAAACGTGGGCATCCCTGTACCTGTTACAGTGAATCTTGCCAGGCCTTTTTCATCCGTTACTTCGTGTTCCTCTACGGTGGCTACCGAGGTGTCTTCAATTGTTGCGGAGACTGTCTGGTTAGGTATCGGCCTTTTATCGCTGTCCATTACCTTTACGAATACAACCTTCGTATCTCCAGAACCAGCCACCTCCACTGCCCAGGGACTTACCTCCAAAAATGCAGGCCCGGTGGCAGGAAGCGGGCCACTAGGGGCGACAGGAACGCTGGGAACGCTGTACTCAGCGCAGGAGGACAGAAAAACCATACTTGCAAACACTGCACACCACAGGTGGCTCCTGACATCAGGAATTGTAGTATTTGAGTACTTCATCCTTTTTCTCTGTAGTTTTATCTTAGCAATAAAATTATCTGCCTGTCCATAAAAATATACAATAATCCATGCACCTTTAATCTTCAAGAGTTTATAATCACCAAAAATTCTGTTGACTATGTGGAGGGCTCTTTTTAAACTGAAGGATAATATTTTGAGGAAGCCCTAAGCTTGTAGTGAGCGAAGCGAATCTGATGGAAATCTCAGCCTATTCCCCTTTCTGGTTAATTGCAGTCTTTTACCTCCTGAGCGGTATATGGGAGGTTGGCCGCCTCCTCAGACCAGAGGGGTTCAGTAAGCAATGGGCCGACCGACTCCCCTTAGTGGCCTTTATCCTGCACAGCCTTTTTCTCCTGTATCTGGCCTCCAGGGTGGAGAATATCCCCGTCACTAACCTCTTTGAGTCGGTGGTGTTCCTTACCTGGTGTGTGGTGGCAGTGTTTAATGGGGTGGAGTATCTCTATGGAGTCCCCTCCTTAGGGGCCTTTCTCTTCCCCCTGGTAACGGTGCTGGGCTTCTGGGTACTAAGCCTGGGAGATAACCTCCTCAGCACCCCATCCAATCTGAGCAAGTTCTGGCTCATAGCCCACACTATCCCTCTCTTCATGGGTTATGCCGCCCTTACTCTTACCTTTGTCTTGAGCCTTATGTACCTGACACAGCAGAGGCAGTTAAAACACAAATTCTTTGGCCCCCTCCTGCTGGGGCTACCCTCACTGGAGAGCCTGGACAGACTCATGTGGAAGACCTTGAGCTTCGGGTTCCCCTTGCTGACGCTGGGACTGGTCTTCGGTATTTTCTGGGTCAAGTATTCTAACATCCTTGGGCCCCAGTGGTACATGGACCCAAAGGTGGTAATGGGCACGGTTACCTGGCTGGTCTATGCCGCCCTATTGCATCTGAGGATAGGCGTAACCATGCATGGGAGCCGTGTGGCCATGCTGAATATAGCAGGTTTTACCCTGGTGCTTTTTACCTTCCTGGGGACCTTTTTCCTCGGCGCCCAACATGGCTATAAGAAGATCTCTAAGGAAGACACAATGATTATAAAAGGTATCAAGGAGTAATATGAACATCCTTGTTGTGGGACTAAACCACAAGTCCGCCTCCGTGGAGATAAGGGAACAACTGGCCTTCAGTCCTTCCAGGGTTACTGAGGCCCTGGATAGATTCCGCCGGTGTTTCCCCTCCAGCGAGGTAGTAATACTCTCCACCTGTAACAGGGTAGAACTCTATGCCTGTTCTCCAAAGACCTCCTCTGAGTTCACAGAGGAGGCCATCTTTGACTTCCTGGCAGGGTTCCATGGGATAGAGAAGGCCCGCTTCAGGGAAAACATGTACGTCTATCAGGACCTGGAAGCGGTGAATCACCTCTTTTTCGTGGCCTCCAGTCTGGACTCCATGGTGCTGGGGGAGTCCCAGATTGTAGGCCAGGTGAAAGAGGCCTATGCGACCGCCTGTAGCCAGGGGGCCACTGGGAAGGTCTTCCATCAACTCTTCCAGCAGGCCCTCAATGCGGCCAAAGAGGTACACACCCACAGCAAGATTGCCCAGGGGAAGGTCTCTATCAGCAGTGTAGCTGTAGAGTTTGCCGAGAGGATTTTCCAGGATTTCTCTGACAAGACGGTATTTATCATTGGGGCAGGGGAAATGGCCGAGCTTGTACTGAAGTCCCTGGTGGAGCAAGGGGTCAGGGCGGTGATGGTCTCTAATCGCAGCTATGACCGTGCCGTAACCCTGGCCAATGAGTACGGGGGTAAGGCCGTACGTTTTGATTCCCTGGAAGAAGAACTGACTAAGGCTGATATAGTCATCAGTTCTACTGCCGCCCCCCATTACGTCCTCCATCCTGAACATATAAAAAGTGCCATGCAGAGACGTAAGGGCACTCCTATGTTCCTCATAGACATCGCCGTCCCCAGAGATATAAACCCCGAGGTGGGCAAGATAGAAAATGTCTACCTATACAATATAGATGACCTGCAGGGCGTAGTGAGCCAGAACGTGGAGGAACGGACCAGGGAGGTGGAGAAATGCCGGGCCATGGTGGAAGAAGAGGTGGAAGAATTTATGGCCTGGATGGAAGAGATGAAGATTGTCCCCGCCATTGCCCGACTAAGACACCACTTCCACCACGTAGGTAAAGAAGAACTGGAGAGACTCAGGCCAAAACTCGGCAACTTGAGTGAGGAATACTGGCAGGAAGTGGTCTACACCATGGAGAGGACCCTAAATAAACTCCTCCACAGACCCCTGGAGGTAGGCAAAGAAGAGGCCAAGAACGGCGGGGGCTACCGCTACGTGGAGACCATCAAGAAACTCTTCGGCATTGGACACCATCAAGACTCCTCCTCTGGGGACAGGTAATAAGAACTCTGAAAAACCCTGCTCACATGTAATTCCTTCTCCGCCTCAGGCGGATCAGGACGGCGTCTGAGGGAGCGAAGTCTGTAGGGGCACGGCGTGCCGTGCCCTGCTTAAAAGACCAGATTCTTCGCTTCCCCTTCGTGAGAGTAGGGGCGTATTGTCATGCCTGAGGCAGATTCGCCTGTGGCGAACAATACGCCCCTACGGGCTTCGGCTCACTCAGAATGACAGCAAAGGTCTCACTCCACACCTTCTACGTAGATTTCCCTTGACAAAATAGATTATAAAGGTATCTTATCTCCTTCGGGTGGCGATGCTTTGTAATCCGACCGTCCTGGACGGGCGAGATTATAGACTGCATAGGCCGACTAGAGTTGGGTCTTCTGAGAAGTTGTGTAGAGATAAATCTGGGGGCAATCGCCCATAATCTCCGAGAGATTCGCAATAAGCTAGGCCGGGGAGTAAAGGTACTGGCGGTAGTAAAGTCAGACGCCTACGGCCATGGCGCCCAGAAAGTGGGCCTCTTACTGGAGAGACGTGGGGTAGACATGCTGGGGGTGGCCAACGCGGAAGAGGGGGCCGACCTCAGAGAAAAAGGGACAAGACTGCCCATATTGGTGTTAGGCTGTATCTTCCCCGAAGAGATAGAAAAATTCTTCAGCCACTCGTTAATCCCCAACCTCTGCGAGCTAGACCTTGCCAAAAAGTTCTCCCGCCATGCGGCCCGGCTGGGCCAGACAATTAGTGTCCATACTAAGGTAGATACCGGGATGGGGGGACTCGGGGTGCGGGTCCAAAGGGCCTCCAGGTTTGTACAGGAGGTGGTGGGACTCCCTGGCCTCGTAGTGGAGGGGCTCTTCACCCACTTCAGCTCTGCCACCGAGAGCAACAGTATCTATACCCGTGAACAGCTAAACCTCTTCAGGGGAGTAGTGGAGGAGTTGGAGCGTATGGGTATCCATATACCCCTCAGACACGCCGCCAATAGTGGGGCAATCCTGAGGACTCCAGAATCTTATGCATCCTTTCTGCCCCTGCCGGAAGAGGGCCTGCCACCAGCAACGGATACCACCCTCAATATGGTCCGTACCGGGCTTCTCCTCTACGGGCTGACCCCTCCCGGGTGTCGGGAGTTTTCTATTAACCTGAGGCCAGCCATGACCTTCAAGACTAGATTGGCCTATATAAAAGACCTGGAACCAGGGGAGACGGTGAGCTATGGACGTAGCTTTACTGCCGGCCAACGTACCAGGATAGGCGTCCTCCCGGTCGGGTACGATAGTGGGTATAGTCTGAGACTATCCAATAAAGGGTACGTAGTCATCAGGGGCAAGAGATTTCCCGTAGTGGGCAGGGTACGTATGAACCTTATACACGTGGACCTCGGGCAGGAGGAGACAGTGGAGATAGGGGACGTAGTAACGCTCTATGGGGGAGAAGGGCCTTCCGTGGAAGAGATAGCAGGGATTATGCTGGGTGGTAGCCCTTATGAGGTGCTCTGCACCACTGGTAAGTCCAATCCCAGGACCTACATTGAAGAGTTAGAGGTAGAAGACCATACGCCAGGGGTAGCACAACTACCTCACTGCAACTCACAGCCCCAACGTATGCCTCTCTGTGCAGTGGCACACTGAATTAGGGGGTAGGGAGTAGGGGGTAGAAATGTTTTATTTTGCTACCCCCTAACCCCTACTCCCTACCCCCTATCTTTTTCGCCACGACTATTCCACCCCTGGACCTGTCCAGTAGCTCATCTATAGGACTCAACAGCTTGACCTCCAACAGGCCCAGGGCCTTCACGGGGGCCTTAAGCCCTAGTGCCCTGAAGGGGACGGATAGGAGGGCTGGTAAGCGGTGGCGGGTACCGTAAATCTTGATGGGTCTAAAACCACTTTCTTCCAATTCCTTTCTTAGGGCAAGGGGGGTAAGCCTGTGCCCCTCTTCCTGCCCCCTGGCCCTCCTCCTCCACCCATAGAAGTCAAAGATTAGCAGGCCGTCCTTTACAAGCAGACGATTAACTTCCTTGTACATCAGGTGTCTATTAGGGGGACTGAGATGCTTTATGAACCTGAAACCGACAACGGCATGAAACCGCTGGTCATGGAAGGGCATCTGGAAGGCATCTGCCCTGAGGAGGTGGACGGGGCGTACCGAGGCCGACTGGGGTAGGGGCTTGTCGCAATACGCCCCTAGAGACTTTCTGGCCTCGTAGAGCATGGGGAAGGAGACGTCCAAACCTACGTAAGGCATGTCCGATGGCCCTACGTCCCTGAGTCTTCGGCAGAGCCTCCCCGTCCCTATGGCCACCTCAAGGACGGGGCCTCTCACCCCGCTCAGTGCCTCCCTCAGGCCGATGATTTCTGTCTCGTAGTGGAGGGATATGTCCGTGGCCCGGAAATCCCTTTCTTCATCGTAGCTACTGGCCACCCGGACGTCTTGATAGGCTACTTTCAATTTTTCTCTTGGGTCCACTGGATTAGTGGCGGGGCCACTACCGATAGGTCTTTTTGGCAAAGTATTTATCCTCCAACCCCTCCAAGACGTGCAGGGCCTTTTCCATTGTGTGCGGCCAGCTATAACTCAGGGCATTTTCCCGGAGTTCCCCGTAATACTCAGGCCTCTCAAATACTTTTTTGATGGCACGGGCGAGGGCCTTTGGGTCCCTCGGGGGGACAGGGATACCCCGTGGTAGGTTCTTCATTATGTCCACCACCCCTCCGACTGCAGTACCAATGATAGGGCAGTTGCAGGCGGCGGCCTCTATAAAGACAATCCCCATCCCTTCCGTAAGGGTGGGGAGCACAAATACATCTGAGGCATTGTAGTAAAGGGGCATCTTATCGTTAGGTACCTGCCCCAGGAAATTCACCCTGTCTCTTATGCCCAGGCTATCCATCAGTGCATACAGTTCCTTAAGTAGGGGCTCTCTCCTGGCCTCTCCTGCGGCTAGTATCCTGGTGGAGGGATAATCCTCCAGTACTGCTGGCATGGCCTCCAGGAGGTATCTTATCCCCTTCCGCTCATTTATCCTACCCACAAACAGTATGTAACGCGCGGCAGGGTCTAGTTGCAGGACTTCCCTGGCCTCCAGTCTATCCATCGGGCGGAAGAGTTGAAAATCCACCCCGTTGGGCAGTAAGCTTATGCGGGCAGGGTCTACCAGTCTGGACAACTCTTGCTTTGCCTCTTCATAGAGCAGGAAGAAGTGGGATACCCTCCTTAGCGCCCTCCGCTCTAACAAATAGAAAGGGAAGAACCACGGCCGCTTTAACAGCCTTTTCATGCCGTACTGTATCCCTTCCATGTATTGCTGTATGACTATCGGGGTATTATGGAAGAAGAGGGGGAGGAGGGTGGTCCACTTGCCCCTGAGGCCATGGAGGTATACAAGGACAGGGCCCCTTTCGCACTCCCTCTTTAGCGCCTGGTAAAGGGGTATAGAGAGGTATCTATAGGGAAATTTAAAGGAGGAGGCGGGAAAGGCTCGGTACAGGATGCCATCTTCTTTGGCCGAGAGGGGTTCTTGCGTCCTGTTGTCAGTCCACCAGCACTCCAGTGGGTACTTATCCGTGCACTTCCTCATCTCTCGCACGAGTCTGAAAAGAAACGAATCTGATTTATGGAAGGATTCTTTTTTAAGCTCCCCCCTCATACCAAGACTCATGACGTGAATTACCTTCATTAGGAGTTACGATTCTATCAATCTAGCCATTTTTGAGACCGTAAAGGTAGCCAAATCTTGACATACCATCCCACCTTAACCTTGTTACGAAGCCAGCCTTGGTCAACAAGCTCTTAATTTTATCATGTTCGTTTCTGGCTGGGCTATCATGAAACTCCATCGCTATTTTTCTAATCCTCTGAAGGTATTCTAGTGGAGTGGAGAGTAGTACCGTGGCCTCTGAGCCCTCGCAATCTAATTTCAGAAAGTCAATCTGTTTGAGATTATTACTATCCATAATTTGTTGCAAGGTAGTGGTAGGGACTTCCACGTATCTCTCCAATTTGGTTTTTGCGCAATCGGGGGAGATAAGGTGCCTTCCGCTTGACTTGTGTAGAAATAATTTTGCAGTCCCAATCTTGTCGTAGACAGCTTTGTCATGAGCGACAACGTTGTGCAAGCCATTTATCTGAACATTTCTACTTAGATATTCAAAGCTCTCAGGAAAAGGTTCAAATGCATATACGGTGCTTCGTGTCTTGCATGCGGCAAACAGTGTAAAAACCCCGATATTAGCCCCTAAATCCACTACAGTATCATTGGCTTCAATAGAAAGGTTAGAAGGAGTATACACATTTTCAAAGAATATTTCCTGCATCATCTTTAAAAGTTCATTATTTTCAGGCGCATAAACGTGAATCCCGTTTTCTAAGACAACACTACGGGGCTTATTCCCTTTGATTAATGTTATAAAAATCTCTCTCCGATTCTTACATCTTTGAGCTACAAAAAGGTATTTACTAGTGGCCCTTCTCAGTCTTTTTATAATATTCATGCGTATCTCCAGATTATAAAGGGGTAAGGAGGCAAGTCAAGCTTGTAGGAGCGTATTGCAATACGCCCCTACAGCTGTTAATAATACTATTACTATGCACGTAAGCGTCATCCTTAGCACCTATAACAGGGCAAAGTATCTGGAACTCAGCCTCCTGGGTTACATGAGGCAGACCCATAAGGACTTTGAGGTAGTTATAGCAGATGACGGCTCTACTGACGGGACCCAGGGTCTCATTGAAAGATACCAGAAACTGGCCTCCTTCCCCATAAAGCACGCCTGGCAGGAAAACAAGGGGTACAGAAGGGCAAAGATTCTCAATGAGGCTATAAAGCTGGCCAGTTACGATTACCTTATCTTCTCCGACGGGGATTGCATCCCTAAAGGGGATTTCGTTGAGGCCCACGTCAAGAA
>JASEHG010000289.1 GCA_030018855.1 Candidatus Brocadiaceae bacterium | reverse complement strand
GCAACGTGCCCCTACAAAACCCAACTGAAAACCTGATGCGTAGGGGCACGTTGTCCGCCTGAGGCGGGTGCCCCTACTTCCGCACTGTCCAACAAACCTATTCGTAGGGGCACGTTGCAACGTGCCCCTACAAAGCCCAACTGCCTAGAAGGCAAACTGTAACCCTAGATTATAACTGTTGTCCAGGGCGGGTATCCTTTCTCCCTCCTGCTTACCAACGAATACACCGGAGAAGGTTAGCTTGACGTTGGCCCTGACTAATGCACTTATCAGCGCCGAGTAGCGGTTGAAACTCTCCCAGTCCGCCACGTCGTACCTGGGGTTCACGTTCTCAAACCTGAAGGATGGTACCAGCCACGGCAGGGCCACGTAGTCCAGCTTGGCGGTGTAGATGTCCGTGTCAAAATTATGACCGTGCACCGCAGCCCCATTCCTATTAAGCGCCCATACACCTCCCTTGACCTTGTCCCGGTATAAGGTGGCCGCACCGGTTAGCTGTAAGTTCCACCAGTTCCCGGTAATCTCACCACCGTAGCGCCAGAAACGGTTGTTGTTCTTGCCGTAAGCACCATTAACTTTGTCACCCGTCCCCCTAATATCATCAAAGGCCCCGGTAACACCCCTGTAGAAGAACGTACCAAAGGTTATAGAGGGGTCCTGCCAGTTCTCGGCCATCTTGAGGGACGCCTCCTGGGTGGAACTACCAAGGACCCCCATGCCACCAAGCTTATACTGCAGTCGGGCATAGTAGTCCTTTGAACCATTAACATCCATCTTACCCTTGAACATATCTTCAACGCTGTCCCTAATGGTCTCCATCCTCATCCCCGCCACCCTGGGATAGGTTGGGCTCACGAAATTATCAACGGCCGGGTCCGTGATCGAACCGTTTACCACACCTGCGGCCCAGCTGAGGCCACCCTTCCCGCCTGGTCCGTTCCATCCACCAAAGAGTTCTATACCCTGTTGGTGCGGGAAAAAGGTGGTATAGTTACTGGCCGGCACCACTGCCCAGGTATTGGCCAGGTCGGGGGAGACGCCACTGGCCATCAGGTCCACATGGTCTTTAAATGGCGCCGCACGGGGTTCAAAACGACCCACCTGGATGTTAACGTGGTGGGCTAGGCCACGGAATTGCGGGCTATAGATGAAGAACATCCTCTCCAACTCTGTCCTGCTGGGCTGAAAGTCGCTCCTCTCAAAAAGTGCCAGGGCACCAAAGAAGCTCATGCTCTCGCCATAGGTGCCTGAGGTCAAGAGTTCTACCTCCCCTATACCATCAAAACCGGTCTTCCCCGTGTGCGTACGGCGATGGGGATTGTAATTGAAATTAGAGAATATAATCGCGCTTAGCGGTGGAAGGCCCGGCAGATCGCTCGGCCAGACGGCGTGGGGGAACAGCTTCTTCCAGGGATCTACCCCCATGCTTACAGGGGTCTCCTTCACGTATACCTCGTCATCGGGAGGTATCCTGTAGCCCCTGTCCCTGAAGGCCATGCCAAAGGCATTCAGCTGTGGGAAGGCCGCATGATGACAGGTGGTGCAGGCGGTCTGGTACTTCCTGGCAAAGACCGGTATGGCCCCCGCATCCCTGGACAGCAGTGCAATGGGTAATGCCACCGCTATCGCAAAAATAAACCTGAGAAATAACGGCATCTCCATCTCCTTTCTGGCCTTTATCGGGCCACGGATACCCTCCCTACCGGAGGGAATCTCGCTTGGTATGTAGGGGCACGTTGCAACGTGCCCCTACCACTTTCTATTTAAAAGATATGCAAAATATTACGTCTACGGTTAAAGAAGCTCCTTATTAAAATTGTCCGTATAAGGGGTTAGGCATTCAGGCATTGAAAAGATGATTGTGCAGGCAGTGCTGAAACTTAGGCAGGAAATATATAGATGCGAGGAGGATCCCAGCCCCTCGGAAGGTCTACTCTTTACACAATATCTTACTCTAGCAAAAGTCTCCATTAGCTGGAGTGTCTCCTTCTACGTTAGTAAAGTAGGCCCGTGAAAACAATACTCCCCTTCTAACG
>JASEHG010000288.1 GCA_030018855.1 Candidatus Brocadiaceae bacterium | reverse complement strand
GCTCGGTGTGGACGGTTCAGTGGAGTGGCAGAAGACCTATGAGAGGGGGCACTTTGATATACTTTCCTCTGCCCAGCAGACAGGGGACGGTGGTTATATAGTGGCAGGTGATACACTGCTAATACCAGATAAATTTAGTAAATTTGACCTCCTGGTCTTTAAGCTCAGGCCGGACGGCTCAGTAGACCCCTCTTGCGGATTTGTAAAGGAGGCAGACATGCTCGTCGGAGATAGTGAGGCTAGAGTCTGGAGCACCTATGCGTTCCCTGGATACAGTGATGCAGGGTGCCGGGACTCCTCGGCCATCGTCCAGGATACAGATGCCTTGGTAGACCTCTTCTGCACCTCTACTGATGCCAAACCATGATTAGCCTGTACCTCCTCAGTCCATGAGGGGATAAAGCCTGGGGAAATCCCATCCAGGGAAGTGATGAACCGGGACATCCCCCTCTGGAGGGAAAGGGTAAATTGGGGGCTTCTCCTTAGGAGGGACACCCTCGTCTTTGGGCCGCATCCTCCCTATAGTCTCCCCTTCCGTTACCCCTCTCCCCTCCTCTTTTATTATCTCCACGAGCTAACCCGTAATAGGGGCCGGAACAGTTACAGGGAGACCCTCAACTTCTGGATCAATCACACAAAGGCGGTCGCCCTCATGTAATCCTACTCTCATACCTCCTAACATCTCCCCCGGCGTATGATACCACATTTCTATCCTGCCCGTTGCATTAGCCTTAACAGGCACTAAAACCTCATCCCCTATGGAAATTCCAGTACCTACCAACATTGCCGTTCCTTTCTAGTAGTGCAGGGTTCCGCCTCAGGCGGACCAGACGTACCCTGCTACCTGGCAAAATTACTCGTAGAGGGTCTCTCCAGTCCACCTCAGGTGGATCAGGGTGAGGACTGCCCTGCCTGTAAAGTCCTTCCCTTGAAGCCAACCCCCCCGCCTGAGTATGTCCTAAGCGTAGCCGAAGGGGCGGATAAGAGTCATACCTTCGGTTGATTGTTAATGAGGGTTACCTTCATGTCCGTCCCAAGCCCGTTGTCCTTCAGGGCGAGGAAGGAGAGGCCCTGCTGGACGGCCCCATCTCTCCCGGTAACTGAACTGATTTGTCCCGTGAAGACTACCCTGGGCAGGGAGACCTCCAGTGAACTCCCTGAGGGGGCGGTTACTTTAATCTTTAAAGAAGTGCTATTGAGTGCCAGGTACTTGCTGAGGTAACCCATATCCTCGGTTCCCAGCACTAGACTGCCCGATACCCTCCTGACCCCAGGGCCGAGGAAATACCTCTCCCTTGAACCCAGTGCATGTCCCGCCTTGAAGAGGTGGTTCTCCAGTATTAACTCAACCCCCAGGGGACCCCCTACGGCGAGGCCCCCCTCCTCCAGGCTAAGGTTGTAGGCAAGGGGCAGGGTCTGGGTCTCCGTCAATCCGGAGGCAAGCTGTCCTGACAGGACGTCCACCCCCTTGGTCAGGAGGTATAGCTCCACCCTTACAGGCCCGCCCGTGGGTGGAAATATCAGCCCGAGGTGGTCAATTCGGCACCCCTTGAAGTGGAGGAAGCGGTTGATATCCAGGAAGGCCTTCTCTATGGATAGCCCCGGGGGTAGGGAGCCACTGCCCAGGAGGAGGTGGGTATAAGGGGCAGAGCTCCCAGTCGTGGTGGCACTCCCCAGGGCGTGCTTTAAAAGGGTGCCTATTGATTCCAGCTCCAGGAACAAGTCCAGTCTTCCTCCCACCTCCAGGGGACCCGCAGAGGTGGCAGTCAACACCCTCTCCTCCCCTTTCCTTGCTGTTGAGAAATTCCTGTCCTGGAGGTTCAACCCTTCTTTTATTAGTGGTAGTACGGTCATCAGGGGAGAGGGTGGGACCACCCCGAAGGAGGTCTCCTCCGCATAGGCCAGCCTTACGTTACGTACCGTTGCCTGAGTCATGTCTTCTTTTAGCCTGTGTTCAGTAGTCGGCAATCAGCTATCAGCAGTCAGCTTGTAGGGGTTGAAAATTTTCAACCCCTACACCTGCCGACTACTGACTGC
>JASEHG010000287.1 GCA_030018855.1 Candidatus Brocadiaceae bacterium | reverse complement strand
CCCCTCCCTTGAGGGGAGGGGGAAAAAGCGAGGCAGACATGGGGGAGGTTCGGCCTTCAACACCAATCTGGTGCAGGTAGAAAAAACCTTGTAGAATGCTTAGAATAATTATCAGGAGAGGGTATAGCAATTGAAGATACTGGAAATCGCAAGCATGGTTCTCACCATTGTTGGCTTTGTTCTTACAATTGTCTTTGGGATCCTTCCTATGCACGAACGTATGGACCGTATAGAAGAGGCAATCTTGCTGAAGCATTTTGCGATTACTTATCCGGTTAATGATACAATTGTGGAATCCTCTCAAGTAGTTAATGGGAGGACGCCCTTTCTGACACTGAACCATTACATCTTGTCGGCGCCGATGGATACGAACGACGTCTATGTCCAGGACGGCCCGCTAAAGGTCTCACAGGGGGGGCTCTGGGTGGGAACGGCAAAATTTGATGACGCTGGCACTGGCAAGAAATTCCTCGTCCAGGTCGTTGCTACTAAGGCCACATTGCCACATGGCCTCTTAACCAAACCACCCGGGGATGCGTTGTATTCCGAGGCAGTAACGCTTATCAAAAGGGAATGACCTGTCCACCTTAAGGCAAGAAAGGACTACCACGGATAAAACTCTCATGACAACATTCAAAAAATATTCGCCCCCAAAAGAGGGAGAGCCGATTATTGTTCAGGGAAACCAACTGAAGGTACCAGATAATCCCATTCTCCCTTACATTGAGGGGGACGGTATAGGGCCAGATATAATGACCACAGCCAGGCAGGTGCTGGACAAAGGGGTAGAAAGGGCCTGCGGTGGGAGGAGGAAGATATGCTGGTATGAGATATTCGCAGGTGCCAAGGCCAAAGAGCGTTTCGGGGAATTGATACCAGAGGACACCTTTGAGGCCATAAGGCAGTACCGTATCGCCCTGAAAGGGCCGTTGAGCACGCCCATCGGAGGGGGGCACAGGTCCCTGAACGTTACACTGCGGCAGGTGCTGGACCTCTATGCCTGTGTCAGACCCGTAAGGTACATCAAAGGCGCCCCCAGTCCCGTGAAGTGTCCTGAGAAGGTAGATATGGTCATCTTCAGGGAGAACACGGAGGACGTCTATGCTGGGATAGAGTGGCCCCAGGGAAGCAATGAGGCCAAATCCATCATTGACTTCCTCAATAAAGACTACAAGGCCAATATCCCTGCTGATTCCGGTATTGGGATAAAACCCATCTCAATTACCCGTACCAAGAGACTCATGAGGAAGGCCATAGAGTATGCCATTGCCCAAAAGAGGAAGTCCATTACCATAGTGCACAAGGGTAACATCATGAAGTACACGGAAGGGGCCTTCCGCAACTGGTGTTACGAACTAGCCAGGGGAGAATATGGTCACTGCACCATTACCGAGACCCAACTGGCCGGGGAGTACGGAGGTAAACAGCCTGCGGACAAGATAGTGATAAAGGACAAGCTGGCAGATGACATGTTCAGATTCGTACTGATGAGGCCTGAGGAGTGTGACGTACTAGCCATGCCCAACCTTAACGGCGACTACCTCTCGGACGCCTGTAATGCCCAGGTAGGTGGCATCGGCCTTGGCCCATCGGCCAACATTGCCGATACCTGTGCCCTCTTTGAATCGGCCCACGGCTCGGCCCCCAAATATGCCGGGCAGAACAAGGTGAACCCCAGCGCCCTCATCCTCTCCGGGGTAATGATGCTGGAGCACATGGACTGGAAGGAGGCCGCCAAAAAAGTCCTTGCCGCCCTGGAAAAGACCATCCTCCAGAAGAAGCTCACCTACGACCTTGCCAGACAGGTAGAGGGTGCCACGGAACTATCCACCTCCGCCTTCGGCGAAGAGGTTATCAGGAATATGTAAGCCCCGTTCCACCTGAGGCGGATAGACAGCTATCAGCTATCAGCAATCAGCAATCAGAAGGCAGACCCCTAATTGCTGACCAGAAAGATGTATTAGCTATAGACATAGGTAATCCGCCTAAGGCGGATAAGGGGGGAGTTTCCCCCTTACCACCCCCGAAAAAACAAGGGTTTAAAAGTTCAAGGGTTTAAGTTGT
>JASEHG010000286.1 GCA_030018855.1 Candidatus Brocadiaceae bacterium | reverse complement strand
GTCAACCGTTACCTGAAGCGTCTAATCGTATAATTTGCTATAAGGTCGGGGTCAACTTTGTATATAAGCAACGTAAACTTCTTGGGCCATGCCCGTTTTATGTCCTGTAGCTCCCAGGACTCAAAACCCAGCAGGTTGTTTTGTTCCCCATAGACCTCAATCTTGAATAAGGCGTTTGCAATGTCGTCTGACGTACTATTCTCAATTTCTGCCTTGAAGAGGGTATTATCCCCCGCACCGTAGTAGTCAACGTTAATGACTCGCAGTCCATCCCCGATGTCTTTCTCCTTTGGGACTGTGTCCTTGAGTCTCTTCTTAGGCGGCTCCTGGGGGATAGGTGGGGTTGCCCCTCCTTGTGAGGTAAGGGGAGTAAGGGGAGAACCGCCGGGTCTTGCGACGAGTCCCCTTTCCACCCTGGACAGCCGCTTTTCTATGTTTTCTACCTTTTGTGTCAATTCCTTGAGGTTGGACTCAATGGAGGTAATCTTATCTATAATCATCCTCTCAAATAGGCCCTCTCCATCGGTAGCGGGGCTATCCACTTTAGGTTGATTAAAAACAGATATGGGTTGATCAATAGCAGATTCCCCAGCCCCCAGGGACAAGAAAAGGCAGAGGAACAGGAGATAGAGCTTATATCCAGTCGGGGGTAGCCCTCTCACTCTTCCAGCGAAGTACCTCCTCATCTCTCCACCTCTCCCAGTACCTCTTCCAGGACGGTCAGGGCGGTATCGGCCTCCTTCCTGGTAATAATTAATGGTGGGGCAAAACGGATAGAGTTCCTGCCACAGCCTAACAGGAGGAGCCCCTTCTCAAAGGCCCTCCGGACAATCTTATCCCTCTCCTTTGAGGCCCTCTCTTTGGTCTCTCTGTCCTTTACCAGTTCTATGCCAATCATAAGACCCTTGCCCCGGACGTCGCCTATAATGGGGTGGTCTTTATAAAGGCCCCTCAGTCCCTTCAGGAGGTAATCCCCCATCTTTGAGGCGTTATCCATTAGGCCACCCTTCAGGAGTTCCAGCGTGGCCAGGGCGGCGCGGCAACTTACAGGGTTCCCCCCGAAGGTGCTGGCATGTGAGCCTGGGGGCCAGCCCATTATCTCCTGACTGGCTATGGTAGCCCCCAGGGGGAGTCCGGAGGCCATCCCTTTGGCCAGGCAGATGACGTCTGGTTTTACGCCGGAGTGCTCTACGGCCAGCATCTTCCCCGTCCTGCCCATCCCCGATTGCACCTCGTCGGCCACGAGGAGGATACCATATTTCTTGCATAAGGCGGACAAGTCCTTCAAAAAGGCCCTTGGTGGGACTATGTAACCCCCTTCTCCCTGGATAGGCTCAACGAACACCGCCGCCACCTCTTCGGGTGGGACGTAGCTCTTGAAGAGTTCCTCCGCTATCCACCTGATACAGGCCAGCTCCTCCCTGGGGTGAGTTTCCCCATAGGGGCATCGGTAACAGTAGGCATAGGGGACGTGGATTACCCCAGGCACGAGGGGTGAGAACCCTTTTCTGTGGATAGGTCTACTTGCATTAAGGGAGAGTGCACCCATAGTCCGCCCATGGAAGGCACCGACAAAGGCAATGATGTAGGGGCGTCCTGTATGGTAACGGACGAGTTTTATGGCCGACTCCACAGACTCTGCCCCTGAGTTACTGAAGAATACCCGCTTGGGGGAAGGCCCAGGGCATATTTTGTCCAGTCTTTCAGCAAGCTCTATCTGCAAGGGGTTAAAGAAGTCTGCCCCTGACATGTGGAGGAGTTCCCCTGCCTGCTCACGGACTGCCCTCACCACCTCGGGGTGACAATGGCCGGTGCCTGTAACCGCCACCCCTGCGGTGAAATCCAGGTAGTGGTTCCCATCCACGTCCTCCACCATAGTCCCGCTGGCACGCCTCACTACTAGTGGATAGGCCCTGGCCGAGGAGGGGGAGATGTATTTTGTGTCCCTCTTAAGAAATGCCCTGGCCTTGGGTCCGGGGGGCTTTACTTTTATCAGTGGAAATTTTTCAGACATAGGCTATCCTATTTCTACGTATCGGGACTCCTTGTCTTTACTCAATTCCTCTACGGTCTCC
>JASEHG010000285.1 GCA_030018855.1 Candidatus Brocadiaceae bacterium | reverse complement strand
CAACATTCAACCTCCCGTAAGGGTGCAAATAAAAGATAAGGCAATGGGGGTTACGGATTCGTGGAATCGCATTTATCAATATTTCAAGATGGGTAACTATGATGTCTGCTGTCTAAGTAATGATGATGTTCTGTTTGCCCCCCATGCCCTAAACGATATGGCCAGCACATTGGGGCAGAATGGGTTTGCTGTGGTCGGGCCAGTGAGTAATCAGCCTGGACACCAGCCAGAACAATCACTAGGGAAGATACTGGGGCTGAAAGAGGGGGACAAATATCCTGTGCCTCCCAAGAATGTAATTGATATAGAAGCCTATCTGTTGAAGTTTAAATCTGAAGGGGTAGAGTTGCCATACATAAATGGTTTTTGCTTTATGTTTGACAGGTGGATTACTAATTTTGAGCATAGCAAGGACATGTTGTTTAATCCAGAGAACATCAACATTGGCAACGAAGATGAATTACAGAGACGGTTAAGATATGCTGGCCAAAAAGTGGCTCTAAGTCTGCCAGCTTATGTATACCACAAGAAGTTTGGGACAATGAATCTGCCTGCTTACAGGCGTAATCGCAACCTGCTTTGGACAGAGGCAGAGGAGACGGAAAAAGATGAGCGGAAGGTCGGGCAAGGAGTTTAACTGGACACAGGGTGTGGGACAGGCTACGCATGGCTCTGTCAATGCTACCGTATTGTCGGCTCCGGGTGCTGGAGATTACATCTATCTGGAAAAGGCAATAGTAACGGTCTACCAGACCGCTTTGGGCGTTACAGGGTATGTAGCACTGGAAGACGGTGCAGGGGGTACTAGGATATGGCGTATGCAGGCGGATACTGTAGGGTCATGGACATTGGACTTTGGGGAACGTGGCTATAAATTATCAGCCGCAACATTGCTTAACCTCAACGTCTTTGGAGGTGGAGACAAACAGGCCGCCGCCCGATGCACCGCTTTCGGGCATATTGCCCCTGATGGGTACTGATTTTGACCAGCAAGAATATCAGAATATCAACACCACGATTTTTTTATGAGCGTGGCGAACTGGTGGCCGTAGAGACTACTTTTGAGAAAGCTTCTGCGTTTGGGTCTCCAGCTTATTATAACCCCACGACATATAAGATAGACATTACAGACCCAGACGGTACAAAGGTGGTCAATAACCAGGATTTGGTCAACAGTGCTACTGGCAAGTATTACTACTATTGGCAGTCAAACACTACCAGTATAAAAGGAGTTTATGACGTAGCTGTGAGGACTTTTGATGGTACATATAATGACAATGTTGCAAGGGAGGACGTGTTCGTCATAAACTGATGGGTTATTCTTTCTTGGACATATTAAATAGGGTACTAGACAGAAGTGGCGTGAGTTCCAGTGATACTACCACTCTGCCCAAAGTTAAGCGGGGTATTCAAACTGCCTACGAAAAAGTAATTGCCAGCAAACAATGGGGGTGGTTACAAAATGAGGAGACCCTTAATCTTTCTAGTATATATGAGACTGGTACGGCCACCTTTACCAACGGCAGTAAAGCCGTAACAGGTGCAAGTACAGTATGGACGGCTTCCCATGTGGGCTGGCTTATCAAGATGACAGGCTATGAAGAAGTCTACAAAGTGGCGGGCCGCACCAGTAATACGGCCATAACTCTGGAGCAGGTCTTTAATGGCACTACTACTTCTGCGGCTACATATATCCTGTACCAGCCCGTATACTCTTTGGCGGCGGACTTTGATGACCTATTGAACGCTGATGAGGCGTTCTGGCCATACTATCCCAACCCCGTGAGTGTAGACAGAATGAGACAACTTTATAATCAATATCCCACTACTACAGGGAAGGCCAGACATTATACGCTCCTGGGGTTTGACTCGGACGGGTATCGCAAGGTGATGGTGTGGCCAATACCTGACGAGAATTATAACCTCAGATACGATTACAAACAGATTGTCCCCACACTTCAGTTTGATGGACAAGAGCCTTTGATTCCCAATAGCTGGCGATTACCACTACTGGTAGAGGGCGGACTCGCAGAAGTTTATGACATACTGGGAGATGCACGACTCCAACTGCAGGCTCAGAAATTTAATGC
>JASEHG010000284.1 GCA_030018855.1 Candidatus Brocadiaceae bacterium | reverse complement strand
GGGGCGACCCACCGGGTCGCCCCTACATACGTGACTATTTGGTGGGCACTAATCATCGTGTTTCTCGTGCCCCTTCCCTTTTCCTTTCTCGTGGCCCTTACCCTTCTTCTTGCCCTTTCCATCGTCATCGTCTCCATCGTCCGAAGAAGATGCGGAGGGCGATTCTGCTGAAGGGGACGATTCTGCTGAAGATGCAGAAGAAGAGGAGGAAGAGGAACTAGAAGAGGACGATACAGAGGGGGGGGTATCAGGGAGGGCCGGCCAACCTATCCCCTGCTGTGCCAAAGAAAGATTTGAGAGGGTAAACAATAACCCTATTGCCAGAACCACGACTCCAGGTAGCACCAGGCTACCGAACACCCTGGACGTCTTATTCATCTTTATTCCCTCCATTGAAAAGGTTTATATGGGCATGCCTCCCAGGCTTGTAGGGGCATCCGCCTGAGGCGGACAACGTGCCCCTACGCACGCAAAAAAAAATCCTGGGGCAGGTAACTACCTACCCCAGGATATGGACCTAACCATAGGTGCATCCCGCCTGAAACGGATTTTCAACATTGATACACCCTACGGGCACGTTGCAACGTGCCCCTACGAGACTACTTTAAACGGAAGACTATATCGTCTCCGCCCACGATCATGTTTGGACCAGGCTGGGCGTAGGTCGTCTCAAACGCCTTGTTGGGGCCGGCACAGATGACGTAGCACGGGGCATTACCCTGCTCGTTGGCTGGCCAGAGCTGTATTGTATTGACCGCGTAGTTATTTCCCCATGGGTCTGTACGGAACTGCTCAAGATAAGGTCCCCTCCAGGCGTACTTCAGAGTAGCACCGGTGGGATAGACGGGGGTGTTCAGCCAGAGATGTTGCGCCCCACTGGAAGTGAGTGTTGCATCGGCAAAGTTAAGATCAGTCCAACCACTGCCTTCGGCCGCGTTATCACTGGTAATAGCACCGGTGGTCGTGTTAATATCGCCAAACAAAAGGATACTCCAGGCAGTGGCAACAGCACCACCAGTATCCATGGCAGTGCCATCCTTCCAGACAGGCCACTCACCCAGGTCGTTGTAGAAGTTGCCCATGGCAGTACCAATCATCTTCACGTCTCCCGTCGCCCTCCTCAGTTTAGCACTCTGTACGTACTTAACCATGGTAGGGGCCAGGATGCCTGCTAGCATCCCTATGATGGCCAACACGATGATTATCTCTATCAGCGTGAAGCCACCGCTCTTACTCAGCTTCTTAATCATGGCATTCTCCTTTTTTCTAAATGGAAGCCAAACACCTTGAGACTACATACTGTACCAGGTTCACTGAACCATTCACTGAACCGGTTTACGAATATTTTTTTATATCATGTCCAAAGATAGGGGCAATTCATGTTGAAAATCCTGAAAGTCCGCCTCAGGCGGAAATTGCCCCTACCCTAATCCCTACTCCTGGGCGACCCACCGGGTCGCCCCTACACCCTACACCCTAACCCCTACTCCCTATCTCGGAGGGCCATCTTGACATGGGAGACGGCCGCGTCAGGTCCGCATATCCACACATTTTCTTCCAGCAGATTATCGTAAAAGGTGCCTATGACAGTACCAGCCATTGAGTTGTCTCGCATCGCCCACCCTGACAACCCATTTTTTCCACCTATCATATACTTATTGATGGTAAGGGTAATGGTGCTTGCGACCAACCCAACGATTGTTACGAGGACAACTATCTCCCACCGCCCAAAGGTCACTGTTGTTTTTTTTGTATTCTCTCTTGAAAGACCCATTCAGGCCATCCTCTCCAAAGATATACACTGATATGCTGGGGAGGTGTATCTCAATAATCGTGCCATTTCTACCTAAAAAAACCCTGAACTGACTTAACATCCGCAAAATAACGACTTACAATAGATGGCCCCTTTACATGGTTATCCCTCTCCCTCCGCCTAAGGCGGAGAAAGACTACAAATTTTGTAGTCTTGCAACGGGATTTGTTGTCATAGGTCTGGAGTAGGGGGTAGGAGAAGTTTCGCAAAGGTCATTCCAACATCATGTGTCACTCTGAGTGAGCCGAAGCCCGTAGGGGCGTATTGTTCGCCACAGGCGAATCTGCCT
>JASEHG010000283.1 GCA_030018855.1 Candidatus Brocadiaceae bacterium | reverse complement strand
TAAAAGCAAGTGATACTTATTATGGGGAGGGACATTTGTTGTGCTCCGTAAGTCTTTTGGTTTCCGTTGCTTAGGATGTGTTGGTGCGAGGGCTGACCAGGGCCGTAGGGGCAAGCCGCCGGCTCGCCCCAACATTAAAATTTTGGCGACGGGGAATCCGCCTAAGGTGGGCCGACAACAGCCGCACTTTGACTAGTCCCTGGCAAAAGGGTATAATTTTCGTGCCTTTTGGCTGGCCCTGTACCATGGAGATAGGGGGCCAGGAGATGAGGTAACAGACGATGGGTAGATACGGGTAAAGGGGTCCCATGGGAGTGGCAGAGTCACTCCTGGCAAGAGAGATAGCAAGAGGAGTTGATAGATGAACGTTACCAAAGACAGCAAGGTCTCTGAGATAATCTCAGCATACCCTGGGGCAGTTACGGTCTTTAAGCGGAATGGGTTTTTTGCCTTGATGGCCAGGCTTCAGAAGCTCAGCGCCAAAGATGATACTACACTTGGGGCCGCCTGTGCCCATCAGGGGGCGGACGTGGGGAAACTCATCCAGGACCTACGGGCCATTTGTCAGTCTGCCTCAGGCGGACAGCCCCAGGCCGCCGCGTTTGACACGGGGGAGATTGTGATTACTAAAAAGATGAAGACCTCTGAGGTCACAGACAGATACCCTGCGGCCAAGGCCGTTTTTACGAAGCATTTCGGGGCGGGTTGTTTTACCTGCCCTGCCTTCGGTACGGAGGACCTGGCCTTTGCCTGCATGATGCACAATACAAATGTAGACCAATTCGTAAAGGAGTGTATAGAGGCGGTGAAGAAGGAAAGGGGGGCGAAGGGGGCCCCTTGCTAGTAACGGCACTTCCCTGCCCCCAATTCGTTTAGCGTATCCTGGACAGGTCAAAGGGGAAGAGGCGTTCCTCTCCAGTAGGCGTAATTATCACCAGGGTAACGGGGGCTTCCAGAGAGAGGTCTTTGTGGGGGAACCTATACACGCAGGAGGCCATATAGGCCGGGGACTCCGGGAAGAAGTTGCTGTTCTCACAGACGTCGGGGAGGAACTCGTAAGAGGAGGCCACAACCGTTTCCCCCTGGCGGAGTGTGGCGGGTCTTTGGCGTGTGTAGTAAAGGGCATCGGACAGGATAGTGGCAGAGAAGGTCAGCGTTCCACCATCGCCCTGCGCCTTTTTAATCTCCTTTTCTGTTAATTCGCGGTGCTCCACGGCCGCCTTACGGGCCTTGTAGGCCAGGCTGTGGAACGGGGTGTAGAGCGTGGCCCAGCCTACCTGCTCCCCCAGGTTCACCGTCCATTCCCTGGCAAAGTCCACCATAGCCTTGTCCTTTTCTTTCTGACCGTACTCCATGGCCTCCTGGAATTGCTTGGGGGTCAGCTCCTGCCATACCGCATGGGCAGGCTGGGGAAAACCCGAGAAAACAATTAATTGTAAAATGCAAATTAAAAATTTAAAATTCAGAATTTGCAATTTACAATTTGCATTGTAGTTTTTCATCAGCCCGCCAGCCCTTTGAGTTTCTCCTCCAGCTTCTGCCTGGAGACTACGCCTACCATCCGCCCGGCCTCCTTGCCTCCTTTAAAGAATATCAGGGTGGGGATGGCCGTTATGCCGTACTGTGCGGCAACCTTGGTCCCCTCGTCCACGTTGAGCTTGACCATTTTTACCTTGCCCTTATACATCTCCACCAGGCCATCAAGTATCTCGCCCATCTGCTTGCAGGGGGCACACCAGGTGGCCCAGAAATCTACAAGCACCGGCGAGGGAGACTCCAGGACCTCTGCCTTGAAGTTAGCGTCGTTAACCCCTAATATTTCGGCCATCTTTCCCTCCTTGTGTGTAGGGGCGTATTGCAATACGCCCCTACATTAGTGGATTGCCTGCATTACTTTAAGCATTGTATTGGCGTCTGCGTAACCCTCTATGGACCTGCCCTCAAGATGGTTCCCTTTAGAGTCGTAGAAGGCCACATAGGGGATATAAAAAGAATTGAATTTTTCTATCTTAAGCCTTGCGCCTGGACTATCCTCTTTAGAAGAATCCATTTTAATGGCAACGAACCTTTCTGATTCCTTTATGACCCGTTCGTCCCTCCAGGTAGTAGCCTCCATCTCCTTGCAGGGGAGGCACCAATCTGCAAAAAAGTCT
>JASEHG010000282.1 GCA_030018855.1 Candidatus Brocadiaceae bacterium | reverse complement strand
TCTTTTTAGAGGGGAGAAGTCCCTGACCCCTGATCCCTGTTCTCTGGCCCCTAATCTATCACACCCCCAGTGTGCAGTCAAACCGATTGTGGACTGGGCAACGGACGAGAATTTGGGGCCTATTGTCATTTTGAGATTCTGCGTCCGCCTTAGGCAGAATTTTGTGGAGTATGGAGTATATAGACATGATGTCTATAGCTAATACAAAATAGCAGAATTTCTGCTTGACTCCCCCCTTAAAATAAGTAAAATTTTGATGCTTTCTGGGGTATGCCCTCCAATGTCTGATTAGCCTTGTAATGTTGCCCACAAGAGCAAGGGGAAATTAGAATTTTGTTAATTTTGTGGAGGGGCAAAATATGATTTTTAGCAGCCTTCCGGGGTCATTTCAAAAAAATTTTTATTATTCTCTTCCTCCAATCTTAATCTTCGCATGTCTTTTTTTGGCCTTAAAAGTCAATGCAAGGGGATATGAAGATAAGGGGGCGGGGTTAGAGCAGTTACGTAATAAAGAGTCAGAGCAATTAAGTGAAGAGCGAAAGCAATCAGAACGCACTGCAAGAGGGTGGATGAAGGCACTCGGAGGCGAGGAAGAAAATCTTGAAGGGGAACCACCCCGCAGAGGTGCTCCAGTGGAAAAGCCCCAGGGGGATAAATCGACAGGGGGATGGTTGGGTGTAGGTATTTCAGATATAACGCCAGAACTGGCAAGGTCTTTTAATCTACCAACCAAAGATGGAGCGCTGGTTCTTGAGGTCGCGCCAAACAGCCCTGCTGAGGGGGCTGGCTTGCGGGAGGGCGACATTATCGTTGAATTGGGAGGGAAAGAGATGAAGGACGTAGACCATGCACTGGATATGATAGCACAGACTCCTGCTGGAAAGAAGCTAAAGGGGAAGGTCTTGAGGCAGGGTAAGCTAGTAAAATTTAAGGCAAAGCATTTGCCTTCTGAGCTTAGTGCAAGCACAAAGCGTTTACCTTCTGAGCCCAGTGCAAGCCCTTCAAAGCCTGGGGGGCCAGCCAAAATACGTGCCCTATCTTTCACGCCCTTTAGTTCTCCACAGGGACGTTTCACGATAAGCATCCCCGCGGGGTGGAAGTTTAAGTCCGGCCCTAACGAGGAGATCTTTACATTCACTCCTGAAGGTAGAGATTTACCCGAGGTTGGCATAGGGTTTTTTTATGTTGGGGGCATTGCCATGCGTATGGAGGTCGCCAGGAGGCTAGGAGTACCTTTAAATCAGGTGACCGATGAGGTGGTGATGGCTTATATGCAACAGTACGGCGTTCAGGAAATAGTACCTCTCATTATCCGACGGTATAGCGCCGAGGACTTCTTCCGTGAGATTTTAATACCCTTTCTAAAAACATCTACGCCCAATTTCAGGGTGGAATCGGTCGACTCTAAGAGGCCTTCGGTAGTGGAAGCCACCTGGTCTGGAACATACAAGGGTGTTGAAGCTGAAGGGAAGTATTTCTGCACAATGGAGAACGTCTACGACCCAACCACCGGTGGTTGGTACTCTTTTGCATACTTAAGTAGTATTACAACTCAACCAGGAAAGCTATACACGGTGATACCAGTCGCCACCACTATTTGTCAGACCTTTCAGCCTAACGATAGGTGGTTGTGGGAGGTAAAACAGGCCATCCTTCAGGGGATGGCTGACCGTATGCGGGGCTCTCAACAGGCCGCCGCCATGGTGAGCCAAAGTCTCAGCAGAATGCAACAAATGGACTACCAGGCATGGAAGAGCAATCACGACTCGCTGATAAGAAGCGGGCGAAGTTGGGCAGATACCTTAGGAGGTACAACACAGTTGCATAACCCTACTACTGGTCAATACTATAGGACTAACGATGAGTATAAGTATTATGGCCTACAGGGGAACGACATCGTAGGGACTAATGACTATAGGGATTTGAAAGGCTACGGTATACAACCCTTAGAGAGGAAATATTAATCAAAGGCAGTTACAGGTGATAATTCGTGTGGACCCTTCCATTACCCTAAGCAAGCGATTGATGCATGGAATAGACTACCGTTGGATTGAGATTCTGCGTCCGCCTGAGGCGGATACAGAATGAAAGGGGAAAAATTTTTTAAAAACCCTTGCATAGGGTAGGGGGGTATGGTATACTTTCTGAGTAGGGAGTAGGGAGTAGGGAGTAGGGAGTA
>JASEHG010000281.1 GCA_030018855.1 Candidatus Brocadiaceae bacterium | reverse complement strand
ATAAAACTAGAGACTATTAACGCACTGGAGAGGGCTACATAGGCCAGGTAGACGCTGACGGGTTGGCCCCCTCTAAGGACAAATTCGCAGAAAAAGAGACCGAATAGGAACCCCGTAAGGGCCTCTACAAAGGGGTATCTTATGCTTATGGGAGCCTTACAGACCCTACACCTTCCACCCAGTAGCAGATAGCTGAGGAGTGGGATATTGTCATACCACCTTATGAATCCCCCACAGTGGGGGCAGGAAGAAGGTGGAGTAACTATGGATTTGTTTAAGGGGAGGCGGTAGATACAGACGTTCAGAAAACTACCGACGACGAGTCCGAAGAGGAAGAGGAGGCTAAACCAGAGGATTTCCTCAGTAGAAGACCCTACAATTAAAGCAGTGGCAGGGCCACTACAGACAAAGAAGGACAAACTATTTAAGGGCTACACTTTAAGCCTGGCCACCCATGCCAGTTAAGGAACTTTAACAAAAACTCTTTCAGAATGCAAGAACTTCTTTTAAGAAAAAAGGGGATTCAGAATTTGGTAGTCAGAATAAAGAATAGGCCTTTCTGTAGCCTTGATTCTGTATTCGGAATTCTGTATTTTGTATCCCACATATGCGGCAGATAGAGGCAAGGCACATTACAGAGGCAGTAGAGAGACTCTGTGTAGAGGCAAATTACGTCCTGGGGGACGACCTTGTGGAGGCCCTGAAAGGGGCACTGGAAAGAGAGGAATCCCCTTCAGGCAGGGACGTCTTATCACAGCTAATAGATAATGCAAGGGTATCCGGGGAGGGACAATACCCGGCCTGTCAGGATACGGGCTTTACCATAGTCTTTTTAGAGATGGGACAAGGCGTGCAGGTTATTGGGGGAGACCTTTATCAGGCCATAAACAGTGGCGTAGCCCGCGGCTACAAGAAGGGCTACCTCAGGGCCTCTATTGTAAAAGACCCCCTGAAGAGGGTAAATACGGGGGACAATACCCCTGCGGTTATTCATACAGAATTGAGAACGGGGGATAGGCTGAAGATTACTGTCATGGCGAAAGGGGGCGGGTGTGAGAATATGAGCCGCTCTGCAATGCTCACCCCTGCCATGGGCAAGCAAGGGGTGGTGAATTTTGTGGTAGACACGGTCAGGCGGGGCGCAGTGAATGCCTGTCCACCTGTCATAGTGGGCGTGGGCGTAGGCGGCACCTTTGATGAGTGTGCCCTTATTTCCAAGAAGGCATTGCTAAGGCCAATAGGTAGTCCTCACCATGACCCCGCCACGGCAGGACTTGAAAAGGAACTCCTGGAAGAGATTAATAATCTAGGGATAGGACCCCAGGGTTTAGGGGGGAGGATAACGGCCCTGACAGTACACGTAGAAAAGTATCCATGCCATATAGCCAGCCTCCCCGTGGCAGTAAACATGGAGTGCCACTCCCACAGGGTAAAGACGGCTACGTTGTAAAGGGATTGGGGAATAGGGACTAGGAATTGCGGATTGCGGAATTCGCAATTCTTCTACCCCCTAACCCCTAATTTAATGTCCATGCTCCGGGTGGTGGCCATGCCCTTCGTGCCCCTTAGTATGTTTCTCTATATCACAGGGGCACCTGGCTGCTGTACCCTGACAATGGGCACAGTCCTTACTACCAGGGGGGCAGGAGCACGCAAATTTATCCGGGTCTTTTTCAAACTTGGCAAAGCAGTTCTCACAACAGAAACAATAAACTTTTCCATCATACTCCGCCTGGATAGCCTCATTTCTGTCCACCTTTTTTTCGCATACGGGGTCAAAGACCTCCTCCCCTACCATAACTGCGGGGTACAACAGCAAAAACACGGCACATATTACCATCCAGAGTATCTTCTGTACGTTCATCTTATTTCTCCTGGTGTTTGAATCCAGTTCTTATCGGGAGCAACCCTGCCACGCCTAAAAATAGGGCAAACCGCCGCCATTGTCAAGTAGGGGCAGTTCATGAACTGCCCCTACTACTTGTGGGCAAATCAATTGCATCGGAGAGTTTATAAGGTCCTACCCTTGTCCGTGTCAACTGGGTGAGGACTGCCCCTGTGCCCAGCTCCTTCCCGATGTCCACCACCAGAGACCTTACGTAGGTACCAGAAGAGACGCAGGCCCTGAAGCCTACCCTGGGGGCTATGTTCAGGAATTCTTCTGGACCAAGTTCCTGTAGG
>JASEHG010000280.1 GCA_030018855.1 Candidatus Brocadiaceae bacterium | reverse complement strand
ATCTAAAGAAACCCATAGAAGAACAGGCCGGGCTACCCGTCCTGGCCTACATGGAGAAGGACACGGACCTCCGTATACCTGAGAGGCACCTGGGCCTGACCCCCTCCCAGGAATTTTCCGAAAGCCCTAACCTCTACGGAGACCTGGCAGAAAGGCTTATATGGTTGAATAAAAAGGGGCCCCTCGAGATTGCCAGCCTAGCCAGAGAAATAACACCCCAGAGACCCAGGGTGTTCGCCGTAGGGGGGACCCGGCTGGTCGCCCCTAAAATGCGCCTTGCCCTGGCCAGGGATGAGGCATTCCACTTCTACTACCAGGATAACCTGGACTTGCTACAATCCCTGGGGGCCCAACTCCTGCCCTTTAGCCCTTTAAGAGACAGTACCCTTCCCCCTGAGGCCGATTTGATTTACATTGGTGGTGGATTCCCGGAGCTTTATGCCTCCCAACTAGAGGCCAACCCCCGTATGAGAGAGGCCATAAGGCAGGCCGCTGAGAAGGGTGTAGCAATTTATGCCGAGTGCGGCGGACTGATGTACCTCATGGAGAGGCTAATAAATTTTGAAGGGCATTCATACGACATGTGTGGTATATTCAGTGGGGCCAGCCAGATGGGGAAAAAGAGGCAGGCCCTGGGTTACGTCACCATGCGGGCAAGGGAGGACAACCTCCTCTGCAATCGGGGAGAGACCCTGAGAGGGCACGTTTTTCACTGGTCAAGGTTAGTTGATGTGCCAGAAGGCAGCCAAAAATTTGCCTTTGAACTGGAAAAGGGTATGGGGGCTGTCCCTGCAAACCTTGGGCGGGACGGTCTCCAGAGGGACAACGTCCTTGCCTCTTACGTACACGTACATTTTGCCCAGAACCCAGCCCTGGCCACGAATCTCCTGTCATCTGTAAAGAAGGTAAAGGCATGAAAACGGCCATCCTGGTAATAGCCCACGGCAGCCGGCTGAAGGCGGCCAATGAAGACCTCTACGGTATAGTGCGGTGGCTCAGGGCCGCTGGCAGGTGGGAGATAGTGGAACCCTGCTTCCTGCAGTTTGAAGAGCCTAACCTTACCCAGGCAGTGGAACGGGTCGTCGTCGTCCAGGGGGCCAGGAAGCTGGTCCTGGTACCTTTTCTCCTGTTCCCGGGTAATCACCTCCAGAGGGACATACCCGAAGAGGTGGACACCCTCCGTAAGAAGTATCCCCAGGCAGAAATCTCCCTCACCCGGCATCTGGGCATAGACGAGCGGCTTGCCCAGATGGTTATGGAAAGGGTAGAGTCCGCCTTGGGTGGGTCGGGAGACGGGACTACAAGACCGTCAAAGACCCTCCGTCCAGATGAAATTGAGACGGAGAGTTTCAGGATTATTGACACCCTGTTAGACCTGAGCCCCTTTCCAGAATCCCATAGACCGGTAATAAAAAGGGTAGTACATACCTCAGGAGACCCCGATTTTGCAAGTACGCTTGTATTCCATCCAGAGGCCGTCTCTAGTGGCCTGGAGGCCATAAGAAGGGGCAGGAACGTCTTTACCGACGTGAACATGGTAAAGACCGGTATAGATAGAAAGAGGCTGGCCTCCTTTGGCGGGGAGGTCGTCTGCCGTGTAGCCAGCCCCAGCATAAGGAAGAAGGCCAAGGAGGAAGGTAAGACCCGTGCCTCAACGGCCCTCAGGGTCTCAGCCCCGGCCCTCTCCGGGGGGATAGTAGCCATAGGTAATGCCCCTACGGCCCTGAGGGAGACTATAAAGTTAGTGGAAGAGGGGAGGACCAGACCTGCCCTCATAGTTGGCATCCCGGTAGGCTTTGTGGGGGCGGCCGAGTCCAAGTCAGAACTTGAAAAGCAGTCCATCCCCTACATCACCAATCGGGGTACAAAGGGGGGCAGTGCGGTGGCGGCCGCTATAGTGAACGCCCTCCTGAGAATGGCCTGACAATTAAGAGTAGCCGCAGGCTTTAGCCTGCGTATGTTTAAGAGTTCAAATGGACAACTTGAGATACGGATACACCACCGGCAGTTGTGCGGCGGGTGCCACCCTGGCCGCAACCCAGGGCCTCCTGACGGGGATTATCCCCGACAGGGTAGAGCTACTCACCCCATCGGGCGTATCTCTCAGTCTGGAGATATTAGAAAAATCCCTTGCCAAGGACTCCGCCTCCTGTGCCGTAAGGAAAGACGCCGGGAGCGACCCTGACGTCAC
>JASEHG010000027.1 GCA_030018855.1 Candidatus Brocadiaceae bacterium | reverse complement strand
CCTGGATTCAGCCCACGGCTTCCTCCAGCCCAAACTGTCTGGACTGGCCGACCCCATGCTTATCCCGGAGATGGAAAAGGCCGCCCTCCGCCTGGCCACTGCTGTACGTAAAAAGGAGAAGATAGTCATCTATGGGGACTACGACGTTGACGGTGTAACGGGTACCGCCCTACTCTTCCAGTGCCTCAGACTCCTGGGGGCAGACGTCTACTATTACATCCCCGAAAGGATACAGGAGGGATACGGACTCAACATCCAGGCCCTGGAAAATCTGGCCCAGGAGGGTGCAAAGGTATTGGTAACGGTAGATTGTGGAATCACTTCTATCCTTGAGGCAGACAAGGCCAGGGAGAAAGGTCTGGACCTTATTATCACAGACCACCACCAACCCATTAAGGACTTACCAATGGCCTATGCCGTAATAAACCCCAAACTCCCTGGCAGTGGCTTCAGGGAGCTGGCCGGAGTGGGTGTGGCCTTTAAGCTAGCCTGGGCCCTGGGGATAGCTGCAGGAGGGAAAAAGAGGGTATCCACCCAGTATAGAGAGTTCCTTACGAACGCCATGGGCCTCGTGGCACTGGGTACCATTGCAGACGCAGTCCCCCTCGTAGGGGAGAACCGTATCCTGGCCAAGTACGGACTTACTACCCTCAGACAGTCCCCACACCCGGGGATAAAGGCCCTCCTGGAAATGGCAGACCTGGAAGGCCTCTCCATCAGTCCCAATCACGTGGAGTTCCGCCTGGGTCCCAGGCTCAATGCCCCTGGCAGGTTAGAAGATGCGAGGCTCAGCGTAGAACTCCTTACCACTCAATGTCCCCAGCGGGCCGCGGAAATAGCCCTCCAACTGGAGGAGAAAAACAAGAAGAGACAGGGTCTTCAGTCCCAGATACTCCAATCAGCCAGGGAGATGGTAGAAGAGAGGGTAAATTTGGATAGCGTCAGGGTCCTGGTCCTGGCAGGGGAGGGCTGGCACCCGGGGGTGATAGGGATCGTGGCTTCAAGGCTTGCGGAGGAATTCCACAGACCGGCGATGATAATAGCCCTGCGGGGAGACCTGGGTTACGGTTCTGCCCGTTCCATCCCAGAATTCAACCTGGTAGAGGCCCTGCATGCCACAAGGGAACGACTCCTCAGGTTTGGCGGTCATGCCAGGGCCGCTGGCTTCAGGATCAAGAAGGAGGAGGTGGAAGGGTTTAACGACTCCATAAACCGTTTTGCGGCAACCATCCTGAGGAAGGAACGCCTGGAACCAGTCCTCGCCACCGATGGGGAGCTTCCATTTAGTCAACTATCTGTCTCCCTGGTAAAAGAACTAGACTACCTCCGCCCCCACGGAGAGGGAAACCCTGAACCCATTTTTACTGCAGGAGAACTGAGGGTGGCAGGAGAGCCTGCCAGGATGGGGGCCTCTGGACAACACCTGAGCCTCTTCCTCAGGCAGGGAGACGTCTCCTTCAGGGCCGTAGGCTTTGGTATGGGGACGTTACTCCCCAGGATAGAAAAGGCCAGAGACCTCTCAGCCGCCTTCAGACCAAAGCTTAGTAACTGGAGGGGTGAGGCTGTAGAGTTGGAGATTGAAGACGTAGAAGTCCACTTATAGACCTTGTCCTGTAGGGGCAATTCATGAATTGCCCCTACAAACAAAGGAAAGGAGACGAACCATGACTGTGGCACGAAAGCTAAAGGAGTTCCTGGACAAGAGTAAAGTGCCGTACAAGCTATCCACCCATCAGGAGGTCTATACGGCCCAGGAAGTAGCGGCCAGCCTCCACGTGAAAGGTCAGTATCTGGTAAAGGTAGTAATGGTTAAGAGCAAGGATGAATTAATCATGGCCACACTGCCGGCCAGCTACAAGGTGAACGTTGAGAAGGTCAAGACCATCCTCAAGGACCCCCAGGCCAGACTGGCCACAGAGTCAGAGTTTAAGAGTGCCTTCCCCGACTGTGACGTAGGGGCCATGCCACCCTTCGGCCACCTCTACAACGTGGAGCTATATGCGGATAAGTCCCTATCAAAGGACGAGGAGATAATCTTCCAGGCAGGCAGTCACGTGGAGGCCGTCAGGATGAAGTACAAGGACTTTGAGAAGCTGGCCAAGCCAAAGGTGGAAGAGTTTGCAACACACCTATAAGGAGGAGCATATGCAAAAGAAACGTCTGACAGATTATGCCTTGTGCGGAGGCTGAGCCGGCAAGGTTTCCATTGAGTGCATGGCAGAGGTACTTAAGGCCCTGCCAGATTTTCCAGATAAAAATCTGCTGGTGGGCCCTAAGACCTTTGACGATGCAGGGGTCTATAAGCTCAATTCCAAACTGGCCCTTGTCCAGACCCTGGACTTCTTCACCCCTATTGTGGACGACCCTTATGACTACGGGCAGATAGCAGCCGCTAATGCCCTGAGTGACGTCTATGCAATGGGGGGAAGACCCCTGACGGCGATGAACATACTGGCCTTCCCCATGCGGGAGGTGGAGCCGTCGGTCATCTCAGAAATCCTCAGGGGTTCGGCCGAAAAGGTGCACGAGGCCGGGGCAGTGGTGGTAGGGGGACACACCCTACAGGACACGGAGATAAAGTTTGGGCTCTCCGTCACCGGGTTAATAAACCCTGAGAAGGTAATTACTAACGCCGGGGCTAGGCCCGGGGACGTGCTGGTACTGACCAAGCCCCTGGGTGGCGGGCTGATAATCTCTGCATACAAGGCAGGGGAGGCCTCAGGGGAGGAAGTAGAGGCCATGACCACCGCCATGAAGTCCCTGAATGCGGTGGCCTCCGAGGTCATGCAGGAGCTGGGTGTCAATGCCTGCACGGACATCACAGGCTTTGGCCTCCTCGGACACGGCCTTGAGATGGCCCTTGCAAGCAAGGTAACCCTGGGCTTCCAGGTCGGGAAGTTTCCCCTCATGAACGGGGCCTTGCTCCATGCCCAATCAGGACTGATGCCGGCGGCATCGGTACAGAACAAACACCACGTCTCACCCAACGTGAGACTTGAAGGAAAGATCTCTGACGACCTATTGGATGTCTTATATGGGGCAGAGACCTCAGGGGGACTACTTGTTTCCCTGCCAGGAGAAAAGGCCGAGTTTTTCTTAGAAAACCTTCACAGCAGGGGGGTAGAGGAGGCCACCGTGGTAGGAGAGGTCATGGAGAGGCAAGATGTGTGCCTGGCGGTGAAATCTTAGAAGGCTGTTAGCCCGTGAATGTAGGATGGTATTTAAGTGTACCCTACACTAAAGTCAGGAGGTGAAGAATGATGAAAGGTGTTACTTTTGATAAGGTCATTGAAATTATTGAATCTCTACCTGAAGAACAAAGAGCGTCACTCGTTGAGATCATCCGGAATCGTCTAATAGAGGCGCGGAGGGACAGACGTGCCCAGGGCATTAAAAAGGCAAAGAAGGAATATGCGCGGGGTGAGGTCAGACGGGGGAAAGTAGATGAACTTATGCGTGAGCTTTCCAAATGAGGACACTTCAAGAGATAGAGCGTATAAAACTGCATCGGAAGAGCCTGGCAGTGAAACGTCCTATAGTAAAGAAATGTAGGGTGCGTCTTTACGCCCCCTACATACTCCACAGCAGGGGAGTAGAGGAGGCCGCCGTGGTAGGAGAGGTTATAGAAAAGCAGGATGTTTGTTTGGTGGTGAAACCATGATACTGCCGTATAAGCCACTTTTGACATGGGAAAGAGCTAAGGAGTAGAGACTATGAAATGGAAGGAAATTGTAAAAAGCTTTAAAGATGAGTGGGTACTGATTGACGTGAAAGAAGTGAACGAAGACTTTAATCTTAAGGAGGGAGACGTAATTGCACACGCTAAGGACAAGGAGCAGATTTACAGAAAACTTTTAGAACTCAGGCCAAGAAATTTTTCCATAGAATACACGGGGAAGATACCTGAGGATATTGCTGTAGTCCTCCGCTATGAAAACATATAGCCTTGAACGGCACGGTCAATTGCTTATGCTTAAGTCCCTTCTTGAGGGGCCGGAAGGGAAGGCATATACAAAACTACTTTTAGATACCGGTTCTGCATATACAATTATCTCACAAGAGATACTTGAGAATATTGGGTGTAGTCCTGCCGTAGCAAAGAAAAGGCAAAGAATTATTACAGGCAGTGGATACGAAATTGTCCCAGCAGTTCATTTAAACAGATTCCATTGCTTGGGAAAGTCTATTGAAGATTTTGAGGTCTTGGCCCATACGCTACCTTTTGGAACCTATGTGGACGGCCTGTTAGGTATGGATTTTTTAAATCGGTTTGAGGTTGAGATAAAGATTCGCCCTAGTGAAGTACGTATTAAATAAAATTTTACCATAGCTTACCACCCAAGAAATAGAACGTATCAAACTGCACCGGAAGAGTCTGGCAGTGAAGCGCCCTGTGGAAGCCCCTGAAGTGTTAGAGCTAGAATATCATTATCCTAAACATGAGGAGTGTGAGTATAAAAACTTATTGGGGGTGCTTGAGCGTGAATTTGGTGGCACGCGCGAACCTTATCTACTTAAAGCTGGCGCAATAGACCTTGTAACCTTCTTCGAAATAGTTCTTAGCTTCACAGTTAGTTTGACAATTAAACCAGTAATCTCAAAATACTTAGAAGGTTTTCTTAATACCGATAAAGTAAAACAACTTGGCGAAGAACATAGGAAAATTATAACTGATTGGTTTTTAAGATTAGAATCGGACGTTTCAAAATTAATTGATTTAATTCAACGCATTGACATTAAACGTATTCCAATTGAGGACAAGGAAAGGGCTTTGGCAATAACAATTTATTTAGGTAAAAGAACAACGTTATATGTTGTTCTAAATCATGAAGCAAGAACACCTCGTTTGATGGCCAATCTACCTATAGGGTTAACAAAGGCGGTCCGCTTCTTAGCTGAAAGGGGTATTCCTGAGGATGCTTTAGTTTGCCAACTTTACTTTGATAAAGAGACGGAAAAATGGAAATATTTGTTTATGCCCTCACTCAAAGGACTAGGAAACTGGATTGACAGATATGTTGATTTAGACAAGGATGAGATAAGAAGAATCTATTCTCAGGCTGAATTCCTTAAGATTTTTCAGCCTAATGAACAAGACAAGTTTAAGTTTTTAGTAGGCCCGTTTAGGGAATCTCAATAATATGGCAATAGGTCAGGCATGTAAGAAGTATAGGGTGCTTCCAGTCGCACCCTACTTGCTAGGGGGGTGCAGGAGGCTAGTATAGTTGGAGAGGTGAGGGAAAGGCAGGGTGTTTGCTTGGTAGTGAAACCCTAGAGATACGCAAGGTATGTCTTGACTGCCTTACATGTTACTGAAAAGGTAACCTATTTGCGGTCATTCTGAGCGAAGCGAAGAATCTCAAAAAGACTAGACCCCCCGTTACACCCAGGGTGGTAGGAAAGTAATCCACATGAAAGCCCCACTAAGATTGTTTTTGCCTCTCTTCCTGGTTTTCCTTTTAACTCAATGTCTTAGAGCCAACGAGGAGGAGTCCTTCACAAAAGAGCGTAAGCGGATGGTGGAGGAGCAGATTGAGGAGAGGGGGGTGGTGGATAAGCAGGTCCTGCGGGCGATGGAGACCGTGCCAAGGCACCTCTTTATCCCAGAGAACATGAGGGCCTACAGTTACCTGGACACCCCACTGCCCATAGGCTCAGGACAGACCATCTCCCAGCCTTACATCGTGGCCTTTATGACGGAAGTCCTGACCTTGAAGAAAGGCGACAAGGTGTTGGAGATTGGTACAGGTTCAGGTTATCAGGCGGCCATACTCTCACTCATTGTCAGAGAGGTACATACAATGGAGATAAAGAGAGACCTGGCAAAGAGGGCCAGGGAGATACTGCAACGGCTTGGCTATGTCAACGTGACCGTTTATGCGGGGGACGGGTATCTGGGTCTCCCAGGCGAGGCCCCGTTTGATGCCATTATGATTACTGCCGCCACCCCTGAAATCCCCCCTGCATTACTGGACCAACTCGGCCCCGGAGGCCGAATGGTTGTCCCCGTGGGGCAGCCCTCCCGCACCCAGAGCCTCACTCTCATCACCAGGAAGTCCACTGGAGAAATAAGTAAAGAGGAGCTGGCGCCCGTGCTCTTCGTGCCATTAACTAGGGACTAGGGAACAGGGAATAGGGATTAGGGGCTATGGATTAGCAGTAAGGAGTAGGCAGTAGGCAGAAATACTATTTCTTAGTCCCTAGTGCTTAGTGCCTACCGTCTACTCCTTATTGCTTCCGCAAGATGGCTAATTTAACCACCCTGCGTGTATTGGGTGTAATCTTGCATCTCTCGTCCATCCTCAGCCCCACCACCCATACAGGACGTTTACTATCGCAGACCAATGGCCAGTCGTCCCGCCTGGGCCTGGGGATCTTTTCGTCTATAAAAAAATCCTTCAGTTTCTTCTCCCCTCCTGCCCCAAGTGGCCAGAAGCGGTCTCCTGGCCTCCTGGTACGGACCACGAGGGGCAATTCCAATCTGTCAAGGTCAAAGACCTCTTCTTCCTTAGTCTTGGTGCGCCTGAAATCTTCAAGAAACCCTTCTGCCAGGTCTACTAATTCCGCCTTTAACTCCGCTCCGTTTGAGAGTCTTGTCGTCCCAGGGACGTTAAGGGTTGTTTCAGATGGCTCGTGTTGATAAGAGAATCTCTTCCTCGGCCAACCGGTAAATATTATTCGTCCTTCTCTCCCCTCCGCCTCCCATCCGCAGGGCAAGGATATAGGCCCTGCCCAGCCTTCCACGAGGGAGCATAGGCCCTCGTAATGCTTACTATCCACCTTCTTCAGGGGTAGACCAATCTGCCCCAGGACCTCCCGGAAGACCAGGTGCTGGAGGAAGGAGGCCTGGCCTTTAAGGAGGGTAGTCTCCAGTATATAACTCATCTCTTCCCGTGTGAGGCCCGCCTCTATAATCTTCTTGGCCTCTTCTTCCAGAATGGCGTATTCCTTTCCTGCCGTCTCAGCCAACCTTACTAGAGACTCCTTTACCCTGGGGTTATACTCTCCCAGAAGCGGCAGGAGTTCCAGACGGATGCGGTTCCTCAGGTAGCCTGCCTGTAGATTGGAGGAGTCTATGCGATAGCCCACTTCCTTTTCTCTCAAGTAATCCAGTACCTCTTGCCTCCAGGTAGAGAGTAGGGGCCTAATCAGCCTTATTCCTGAGCCACGGGAGATCTCCCTCACGGGCCGCATACCGGCAAGTCCAGTTAGTCCTGTACCCCGGATTATCCTGTGGAGGACGGTCTCGGCGTTATCGTCGGCAGTGTGGCCCACTGCCACTACCTTCATCCCTAACTCCCTGGCCAGTCCTTCAAAGAAGGAATACCTTGCCCGCCTGGCGGCCTCTTCTATAGCACACTTCTCCCTGGCGGCTTCTTGTCTTACGTCCACCCTCTTGGTGGTAAAACCCAGTCCCAGGCCCGATGCCAGTCCCTGGACAAACCGTTCGTCCCCCTCCGATTCCTCGCCCCTGAGCATATGGTTCAGGTGGGCCACGTGCAGGGGCAGAGTATCCAAATCATGGAGTAACCTTAATAATGCCACGGAGTCGGGCCCGCCAGAGACGGCTACCACCGTCCCTTCCCCAGGCATTAACATGCCCTCCGCGGAGATGAACTCCCTTACCCGTCGCTCTAATTCAAAGGCCCTCATGGCAAAACCTCATAATGGAGAATATCCCTACGTACAAGTCAAGTCAAGCACTGGGATATGTATAAAGTATATAGAGAGGCTGTTGCTTAACCCAGAAAACCCCCTCAGCACTGGCACTCCCTCCCCCTTGAGGGGGGAGGCCAGCCAGAGGCGGGTCTGCCTCAGGTATGAGAAGGGAGGGGGTGAACATAAGACATGCAGTATTTGTCGTAACAATCAATCCGCCTGAGGCGGAAGGACTTGTGTGAATTAATGCCACCCTCCCCCTACCCCCTCCCCTCAAGGGAGGGGGAGAAAATTGGGGATGTCTACGAGCACTTTAACACACAAAACTACCTCGCAAAAGGTTGAGTAATTTTGCCACCCTCTTATTAGCAGACTTTGTACCGTCCCACGTTAATAATGTCTACTTCGGCAACAGCCTCTCTATAGACTCCACAAATGGATAGGCTTTTCCCTTGCAAGGTAGTAAAGGGCCGTCTAAAATTCCTTATACTGGACACTTTTGAGGAGAGCGAAGGAATGGGAAGAGACTATCTGGGCTACAAGGAGTGTAAGGAGCTATTAAGGAGGCTGATACTCCTACTGAAGGGGGAGTTGGGGAACGAACTCCTGGCCGTAGCCCTTTTTGGTTCCGTGGCCAGGGGAAAGGCCGGAAAAGAGAGTGACGTCGATTTGCTTGTAGTTTACGAAGGTGAAAGAGTAAGGGTGGAAAAGGTATTTCTTGGGACTGTTTTGGCATTACGAGAAGGAGAAGAATATAGGACACTAAAAGCAAAGGGGTATCTTCCCGATGTCTTCCCTGTCTTTATGAATCCTTCTGTATTGAAGGGCCACCCCTGGCTACTTTTGGATGTAATGGATCACGGTATAATCCTCCTGGACAGGGGGGGGATATTAAAGGGGGAGCTCAAAAAGATAAAAAGTAGGCTAAAAGAACTGGGCTCGCGGAGGGTAGTGCTGGAAGACGGTACGTGGTACTGGGATTTGAAGCCCGATTTGAGGCCCGGGGAGGTAATAGAAATTTGACCAACAGGGAAAGGGCCGATAAACTCCTCCGGGAGGCAGAGGCTATCTATAGAGAAATTTAGGAGCACCTAAAGAGTGAGTCCTTCAACATAAAGGAACTGCTGAAAAAATTGGAAGGACAGTAGTAGTTCACCTCATCCCTGGGTGGATAGCAAGCGAAATTGAATTGCTTTTTCTGGGAAAATCTGATTTTTTATGTAGGGGCAGGGTTACCCTGCCCCTATAAGGATAAGAAATGTCCATAAGAGATAACCTCTTTCAATTCTCCAGTCAGGTTATAGGCAAGGAGAGGACGAAGTTCCTCTTCAAGGTCTACGACCTTGCCTCCTTTGACCTATTTGGCAAGCCAGAGGGGGCAATCGGTGCCATTGACGTTACCAACCGTTGTAACCTCAGGTGCCGCCATTGTTATTTCTTTGCCCACGACTACGAGGCGGAGCGGGAGCTTAGCGATGAGGAGTGGCTCCTCAAGTTTGAGGAGTTAAAGAAGCAGGGCTTCCCCTTCTACCAGTGCTCGTGGATAGGCGGAGAGCCGCTCTTGAGGAAGAGCCTCATAGAGAAGGGCATGGGGTATTTTAAATCCAATATGGTGACTACCAACGGTATGATGGAGCTCCCTGATTGGAAAGACGTCAATTTCTATGTCTCCGTGGATGGCCCCAGGGAACTGCACGATGGACTGAGGGGCAAAGGCTCTTATGACAGGATATTGGCCAATGCCGTAAGGCCAGACCTCAGGGTGTTACTCTCCATGGTCATTACCAGGGAGAACTACCAGGGGGCGGAGGCCTTTGTGGAGGAGTGGCACGAGAGGGGAGGGGTAAGGGGGTGTCTCTTCCAGTTTTACACCCCTGTAAGGGGGTTAGAGAACGACTCCCTCTGGCCCGGGTGGGAGATCAGGGACAAGACCATTGACGTCCTTCTCGGGTTAAAGGAGAGGCACGGGGATTTTATTGTCCTGCCCCCCGAGGTGCTGGAGAGCATGCGCTCTGACCGCTGTCAGGAGATAACCCGTAATTGCCTCTTCCGCCAGGTGGCCTTCTGCTTTGACCCCCAGGGGCGTGTCAAAAAACCCTGCATGATGGGCCCCCAGGCCGATTGCTCCCGATGCGGTTGCGTCCTCCCCTTCCACCTCAAGGCCTTGGAAGACAGACACCTCATGATACGGGAGCTTTTTATGTTCGTAAGGAAACAGGTGGGTAAGAGGGTTTTTGGGTAGGTTACACAATACCCACTTCTTGTCACCCTGGGGGTAATTAGGGACACATCCCATATTTCTTGCTTGATCTGGTGGAAAAATAAGAGATGTGTCCCTATATTTACTTGGGACGCGCTGACTGTGTCAAGTTTCAAGTTGCCAATGTAGGAGATTTACCAGGCTAGAAAATGGTGATAAGGTCTATGGTTGATATTGCGAAGGATATAAAGATACATCTATTACGCAAAATACTTTATCGAAAAGATACCCCCAAACTCCTTTATGAGTGCTTGTTCTTTGGAACAACTTAGGAACTTCAGGTTTGTCGAAGCACGTGTAAGAAATAACTTTACCCTTTAAAGCACGAATGCTCATATCCTCTTCGGCCATTTCTTTAATGTCTTTTACGCTATATAGCTTTACAGAATCGACACAAAAAGCGAAAATAGAGTTCAATTTCCCAATGTATTGCGCTTTTCCATGATAGTGCTGTTGCTTGTACGGTTTAAATTTACGGCACTCATAATATACCTTTTCGCTTTCTAACGTATCTCCAATTCCGTGGTATATTGTCATGCTCTAGTAGGTTCTTTTACTGATAATTTTCCTTCAGCAATTAACTCTTTGCAGACCTCGACTACAAAATTAAGTTCTAATCTTAACTTAACCGATATATCATAAAAACCAATGCCGGGTTCACTTTCTATAAGTTCTAAAACCTCTTTTTTCGCCACTTCTTTACTTAGCTTTCGCAAAAAAATTACATCTTCCTTTATACCTTCCTCTTCTTCGTAGGATTCAGCTTTACATAACACATTAGGATATAGCGTCAAAATTTCATACTTCATGGGTACTTTGCTAATACTGTATCCATACGTAGTACTATTACCTGCATGCAACATATCTGCTCTTGCAGTAGTTGCTGAGAATTTTTCAGGTAATTCAAGTTTGATTGCAGACACAATTAGTCTTCTGTAGTTGAAGCAATAACACCGTGGGTTTTCTCAAAGGTAGCGATGTTCTCGTTCAATGCTTTTACAATACCTTTTATCAAAGTGATGGGTACTGTTATGCGAGCAACGGCTTTCGCCTCTAAATATTTTGTTTCTTCCGTAATCGTTGTAGGAAGAATAAAATGGCCAAAGTGAAGAGTAAAATCCCATTTTGTATGATTTGCCATCATAAAGTTAGAGTAGATACCGGGTGGGCCTTTCTCAATAGGTTCTAAGCGTATTTCTAACTGGCGTGTTTTTTCATTGCTCATATTTTAAACCCTCCAGCACCCCCCTTATGGTTTTTGTATACCATATTACGAAGCTCTACGTCAATATATTTTTAGGTAATTATTTAATTCACAAACCAAAAAAGGTTAAATGTAAGGCTTAACAGGACATTGGGTTTATCAAGTATATAATTACCTAAAATAATAAAGGGCTGCCCTGTTTGGACAGCCATCGGATTTTGAGCTTAAATCTATTTAAACTGGGGGCACAGGACGCCAGCGGCCAGTGAAAACGAGTGCAACTATCTCTATGATTCTTTCAAAGATGGCTAGTATCTTTTCCCCATCTTAATCACCTCCCAAGAGGAATTCTGTCCCTACATCTCTTATAGCACCAGCACTTCACTGCAGTCAAGCAAAGTTGACAACCCTTTCGCCTTTTTGTTAGCATGAGTTGTCCATTGACACAGTCAATGGACTCCAAAAAGGAATCTGCCTGTGGTTACATATAACACGTGTCCTAGAGATTGCTATGATACCTGTTCCATCCTCACCACCACTGAGGGTGGTAGGGCGGTTAGGCTGCAGGGTAACCCCAGGCACCCGATGACCCAGGGCTTCCTCTGCTGGAAGATACAGAATGCCCTAAAATTCGTGTACTCGCCCCAGAGGCTACTTTATCCCCTCAAGAGGGTGGGCAAGAAGGGAAAGGATGATTTCAAAAGAATATCCTGGGAAGAGGCCTACAGGGAGATTGCCCGTCGTATAGAAGAAGTACAGGCAAAGCACGGCCCTGGGGCCATCCTGCCCTTTGATTACTTCGGCCACATGGGACTCCTCAATAAGCAGTTCTCCCAACGGTTCTTCAACGTCCTGGGTACCAGCAAGTGCTCCCCTACCGTCTGTTCCCTGGCAGGCAGGACTGCCCTGCAGTACGTCTACGGAGGCTACTGGGGCATTGACCCGGAGGAGATACAGGACTCCAAACTCATCATCTTCTGGGGTCTGAACGGTCCGTGGTCTAATCTCCATGGTTACAACCACGTCAAACGGGCCGTCCGTAAAGGGGCAAAATTCTACCTCATAGACCCCCTGAAGACCTGCGAACTTGGGAAACATCTCCCGATAAAACCAAATACCGATGGGGTTCTGGCCCTGGGGATTGCTAATTATCTAATATCTAAAGGGCTTTACGAACGCTCCCACGTTGAAAAGTATGCCTATGGTTTTGATAAATTCCTGGAGGTGGTGAAGGAGTTTGACCTTGAGAGGGTCTCCAGGATTACGGAACTCCCCAGGGAGGACATAGTAGAGTTAGCCGAGGACATGTACCGTCTGAGGCCCCACTTCATACACCTGGGCTTCGGCATGCAGAAACACCTCCACGGTGGGGAGGCAGTAAGGACCATTGCCCTCCTGCCACCCCTGGTAGGAGGCTTCAGGGTACATTACAGCAATACTGATAGGGAATTAGACCTGGGGTTCCTCCAGGGGAGCCAATTTATAGGTAGGGGCACGTTGCAACGTGCCCCTACTACCTACAACATGGCACAACTGGGGAGGATACTGCAGACAGAGGAGATAAAGTTCCTCTTTGTCTTCAATACCAACCCCATGGTAAACCTCCCCAACCAGAACCTGGTGAGGAAGGGACTGGAGAGGGAAGACCTCTTTGTGGTGGCGCACGACCTATTTTTAAACGACACCTGTAGCTATGCCGATATTGTACTACCGGCTACCAGCTTCCTTGAGTCCTTTGACGTCCATGTCTGCTATTACCATAATTATATGTCCATAAACCAGAAGGCGATTGAACCCCTTGGAGAGGCGAAGCCTAATTATCAGGTCTTCAGGGAGTTAGCTGGGGCTATGGGTCTAAAGTCCGACGAGATATTCCCTCCTGAGCGGGAGGTAGTCAAGGAGTTCCTTGCCAGGAGTAAGGCCGTGGACTTTACCCTGGAGGAGCTTGAACGGGAGGGTTTCTTGAAGATGAAGGCCAGACCCAGGGACGTCTACCCCACGCCCTCTGGCAAGGTAGAATTTTATTCTCAACTGGCCGAAAAGGCCGGCTTACCACCCCTCCCCGGCTATTACGAGGAAGAAAGAAACGGCTATCCATTCCAGCTCATAACCGCCAACCTCATGCACATCACCCGCAGTCAGTTCCATAACGTCTGGCAAGAGGAGATAGAGCCGATAGTGCTCATCAACGAGGAGGAGGCCAGGGAGAAGGGGATAAAAGATGGGGAGCTGGTGAGGTTGAGGAGTGCCCTGGACACGTTGACCATGAAGGCCAGGCCCACGAGAGACATAAAGAAGGGAGTAGTCCTGACCTATGGGGGTCTCTGGCCCAAACTCTGTGGTGGGAAGGGGGTAAGTGCCCTCATACCCGACGAGGTCCAGGCCTTCGGAGGCAACGCCGCCTATAACTCCACCTATGTCCAGGTGGAAAAGGTAGGGAGGAGGGACCAGGGGTAGCCGCAGGCTTTAGCCTGCGTTATACTTTTTCCCTAATCCCTTGTCCCTGACCCCTGGCCCCTAGCTTCGGGGGTGGTATATCTGCCTAAGGCGGAGTGTCCGAACTCGTGTCCTAACATCGGCAGAATCTGTCTTGACAAATGCGGTATAATGTCCTAAAAGCGGAAAATAAGGCGGTCTGAACCAAGGTCTTTGCCAAAAGGCTAGGCCCTTCTATGGTCATACCAATATCCTTCTCTAAAGGAGGAACATATGCGTTACACCCCCTACCGTTTTCTTGCAACTAATTTTCTGCTATCCTTTTGGCTAATCTGTACAGCCAATCTATACGCCTCCCAACAAAAGACAGAAATACTCATCGTTATGGACGCCTCTGCAAGCATGGAAGAGAAGTTTGAAAATTCAACAAAATTGCAGAAGGCTAAGGAATCAATAGAGGAGGTGTTCACTGGACTGCCACCAGAGTTCTTTACCCAGAACAACGTTGGCCTGCGAGTCTATGGGCACAGGTACAGCTGGCAGGAAGAGGCAAAGAGTTGTGCGGATACGGAACTGGTCCTTCCCATTAGCAAGATAGACCCCAAGAGGTTGATTAAAATAGTAAACGATTTAAAGGCAAGAGGTAACACACCCATCGCCTATTCCCTGACTAAAGGGGCTGAGGACTTTTCTAAAGATAAGGAAGTGAGGCGCTACATCCTCCTGGTAAGCGATGGTGCCTAGACGTGCGGTGGAGACCCGGTTGCGGTTATAAAGGAACTGCAGGAAAAAGGGATAAACCTGATTATCAATACCATCGGCTTCGCCGTAACGGAAGAGGCCCGCAAGCAGTTGGAGGGTATCGCCGCCTCCTCCGGTGGACGCTACTACTCGGCAAAGGCCTCCAATGAACTGAAGACCGAGCTGACAAAGCTCTTGAAAGAACCCGAACCAGAAATTGAGCCAGACGACCTCATTGCCCAGGTCAATGGCGGGGCACTCGTGGCCTCCACAAACAAAAGATTCCAGTCCCTAAACGACGGTCAAGACGCCCCCATAAAGGGCTGGTTTAAGCCCGGAGACGAGGCGGTCTTTGCCTTCAAAGGCGAACAGCCCGCCATGATACGGGGCTTCGGCCTCCCCGTCCTGGAATCATCACCCAAAAACCTGAAGGGGTTTGACGTCTACGTCTCCACCAAAGGCCCTACCGAGGGCTGGCAAAAGGTGGGGACGTACGACCTCCCCAATATGGTCTTTGAAAACAGGCGTTACCATGTATTCAACCTGGATAAACCTGTTGCCGCCAAATACATCAAATTTAAGGTGTTCTCAGGGTATGGCCACGAAGAATTTGCCGTTAACTGGGCAGGCCCTGCCATCCGTCTGTACGAATTGAAGGTCTTCGGGGACCTGGGTGCCGTAGAATTAGGGCCCGCGGTAGCCACCCCCCAGGAGATTAACCTCTTAGCCGTATCCCAGGGGGGACAGATTATCGCCTCATCAAATAATAAAATGTTTAGCCAATTGATAGACGGGAGGGAAGAAACGATAAGTCCGCTTTCGCCCGGCCAGGAGGCCGTCTTCGCCTTCAAGGACAAGAAGATAGTCACCCTGGAAAAGATAGCCGTCCCAATATTCGGGTCATACATCAGAAATATCAAAGAAATCCTGATATGGACAAGCACCTCTGAAAACCCTCTGAAAGGATACGAACCAGCTGGGAGATTTGAGGTTGCAAATTTAGCCTTTGCAGATGACCCGTATCAGGAGTTTGTCTTTGACAAGCCTGTGCGGGCAAGATACCTGAAGATTAAGCTGGGCAGTGCACAGGGGGAAAACGAGTACATTGTCCTGTACGAGCTCAGGGCCTATGGCAAGACCGAGTAAGTCTCTCTTTACCATTAAAGGAAGGATTAGCCCACTATTCCTGCCCTTAGTGCTCCTAATCTCTATATTCCTCAACACCCCACGCCTGGAGGCCCCCAATGGTGAAC
>JASEHG010000279.1 GCA_030018855.1 Candidatus Brocadiaceae bacterium | reverse complement strand
CAACCAGGAAAGGTATTCACCCAGTTCTTCCGGAGAACCTCTAAGGGTCAAATAATCCACCTTGCCATCTTTCACGTATTTCTGCAATACCTGGTCGTATAACTCATATCCAGCATCCATGTCTATGTTAATACCTTTTTCCTTCCCCTCGCAAGGGGCAGTAGATAGTCCAAAACAGAATAAAATAACCGCTGGAAAAATAGAGAAGACCTTATAGAAACGGTTCTTTGTGAGACCGAAATCTCTGAAAAACCCTGTATTATGTCTAAAGCTCAAAAATCTCCGGCGTATATCCATTGGCCTAATCTGGGGCGCTAATCCCCCTCAAGGGCTTCTCTCCTTGACCTCTTTGTTTCAGCAAGTAATAAAGGGCTGGGGGCAGGTCTGAGGAATCGTCTAAGTCCTTTAGTGGTTTTAAGATAGCAAAGGACAGCCCCAGCCTTTTTACCTTAGCAACGGTCTGGTGAAAAACCTTATCGGTGCTCCAGTCTATGGATATAAATAGCTCTGGTATATATTGGGAAAGCCCTAATAGATAGTACCCGCCATCTTCCGCAGGGCCTATTACCACGTCTTTCTCTGCAAGATACTGTAAGGTTTTGGAAATGGTGTCCTGTGTGATGCCCAGGCAGTCGGTACCTATGACCACGGCGTGCCCAGCTCCAGAGCGGAAGACTACTCTAAATGCGTTGGAGAGCCTTTCGCCTAAGTTCTGCCCGGACTGTTTGATATAGCATAGGTCGTTACCTAACCAATCCTTTATGTCTGAAGCCCTATGCGGTGGGTCAAAGAATATAACGGTCTTGTAATGTTGGCATCCCTTAAGGCGTCGGAGGATGTCCTCAGCCATAAGCCTGTATAGCTGTACGGCGATATCGTCCCCGAGGGTCTTTGCAAGGCGTGTCTTCACCCTTCCCGGCTCTGGGTATTTTGTAAATATCATAAGGACAGCTTCTGCACTCACTGCAATTAAAAGCTCCCTGACGCTGAATTCCCTCCCTACGGGGAAGGTGAGAACCTTGGCTACCACTCTTCTATCAAAGGCAGTAGCAGCCTTAATATCCCTCAAGGGGTTCTTGGGTGCATTTGATCTACGTTAGACTGAGGGCCTTCTACTCCCATGGTGGAGTTGCACCTGATAGTTGGGAAATCCTGCTAATTATGGCAAGCTGACATACAGGACAGTAGCGGTCGTCCTTTGGGCTGGTGTGGTTATTCATGTAGCAGTTGCTTGAGGGTATCAAAAATCTCCCGCTGTCTATACCTCCAATTATCTCTCCCCTTTCGATCCTTCTATCGGGCAGAAATCCCTGTTTTATCAACCCGCTCCATTTAGGTTCAGGGGTACGCCTGTCTTCCAGATTTACAGCAGCAAAATTACTTGCGCCAGGGTCAGAATATTCATCAGCAAGTCCAGCAAAAGCGTGCCCCATCTCGTGGAGGATAGAATCCTCTCCAGCGTAGGCGAAATTGCCCCGATTGGTAAGGATACTCACTCCCGTACAACTACACCGTATTACCTCTTTCAAACCGAACTTGAGAAAGACCAAGTTGAAAGCGCCTTGTCCTTCTGAGATGGGTAGCCCCCTAGCTATCGGTCTACCGTTATAGTCGTAGGCTCTTGTGGAAAGGACATTATTGTTTAGGATGTCCTCCCGGAATTCCTCTTCGATGCGAAAGTAGAAAAACTGCTTATAACGGACAAAGGGAGAGGTATTGAATATCATGCTGGCAATCTCAGTAAGGGGGAGGCTAGCGTAATTCTGGATTAGTATACCTATTTTCTTGTGTACAGAGGGGTTGAAGTCTACCTCTGTGCCAACGGGATTGAAAAAATCTTTAGGGTATTTGAAAGCGTATCGTGCATCATATTGGGCCAATGTTTGTTTTGAAGGTAGGAAAAGCAGTAGTAGTATTGTTATAGGAAGAAGGACCTTTATAGATGTAAACATGGGTTTCTCCGGATAAGCTATTTTTGTATTTTTTTATCCACAGCACTTTTTGTCCTTATCCGAACCGCAGACCAAATCCTTGGCGATATTACCTGGTGGGTCAATAACGATGAAGCGGTCTGAGTAAGGGGGCTGTTTGAGTCTTTCTGCAGTATCAATACAGACCTCCACGGCTTCTCCCTTTGGGAAGAGGTGGCCCTCTGCATCCAGCACGGCCTTAAATGGGCCACGGTACAGGGCTACATGCC
>JASEHG010000278.1 GCA_030018855.1 Candidatus Brocadiaceae bacterium | reverse complement strand
CCAGGAAGATCCGCAGCCTTTACCATAATAAGGTGCTGGTGGGTTTTGCCGGTGCCACGGCCGATGCCTTTGCACTGATGGAGCGTTTTGAGGGCAAGCTGGAGGAATTTCAGGGTAACATCCTCAAGAGTGCCTACGAACTGGCCAAGGAGTGGAGGACGGACAGGGTGCTGAGGAGGCTGGAATCCCTGCTTGTGGCGGTGGACAAGAATAATTCACTGCTAATCTCCGGCAGTGGGGACATAATTGAACCAGAAGACGGCATACTGGGGATTGGTTCAGGGGGCCCCTTTGCTACGGCCGCAGCCAGGGCCCTGCTTCGTAATACAAATCTAGGCGCTAGAGAGATTGTGGAACAATCCCTGAAAATAACCTCCGAGATATGCGTGTTTACTAACAATAATTTAGTTATTGAGGAAATAAAGTGAATGGTATGAAGGAACTCACTCCCAGGGAGATTGTCCAGGAGCTGGACAAATACATAGTGGGGCAAAAGGGGGCCAAGAGGGCAGTGGCCATTGCCATAAGAAACCGATGGAGGAGACTCCAACTCCCGGCCGGCCTCAGGGAGGAGGTACTGCCCAAGAACATCATCATGATAGGCCCCACAGGGGTGGGGAAGACAGAGATAGCCCGCCGCCTGGCTACCCTCGTAAAGTCGCCGTTCCTCAAGGTGGAGGCCTCTAAATATACGGAGGTGGGCTACGTCGGACGGGACGTGGAGTCCATGATAAAGGACCTGGTGGAAATCTCCGTCAACATGGTGAAGCAAGAAAAGATAGAAGAAATACGCCCCCAAACCGAAAAGAGGGCAGAAGATAGACTATTAGACCTCCTCATACCTCCACCCCCTGGAAAGAGTTCAAGGGTTCAAGAGTTCAAAGGTTTAAGGGAGACAACGGTACCACAAACCCTGGAGGAGACCCCCACCTCTGGTGAACAATACCTGGAGAGCCGAGAAAAATTTAGGAAGAAACTACAGGAAGGAAGACTGGAAGACCGTACAGTGGAACTTACCCTCCAGGAAAAACCCCTTATCTTCCATGGGGTAGTGGCAGGGGCAGAGGAGATGGGTATAGACTTCCAGAACATGCTGGAAAAGATGATCCCCCCGCGCACTCAGACAAAAAAGGTCACCATAGGAGAGGCCAGGCGCATCCTCATCCAGGAAGAGGCTGAAAAGGCCGTAGACAGGGAAAGGGTCGTCAGAGAGGCCCTGGATAGGGCAGAGAACACGGGGATAATCTTCATTGACGAGCTGGATAAGATTGCCAGCCGGGAGGTGGCCGGGCGTGGACCTGACGTCTCCAGAGAAGGGGTACAGAGAGACCTATTACCTATAGTTGAGGGCACTACGGTAGTCACCCGCTACGGCATGGTTAAGACTGACCGCATACTGTTCGTCGCCGCAGGGGCCTTCCACGTCTCCAAGCCCTCTGACCTAATCCCTGAACTCCAGGGGAGATTCCCCATCAGGGCAGAACTGGAGAGCCTGGGCAGGGAAGACTTTATCAGGATACTCCGTGAGCCCAAGAACGCCCTCATCAAGCAGTACGCCGCCCTGTTAGAGACCGAAGGGGTAAAGGTAAACTTCACTGAAGATGCCATTGAGGAGATAGCCCAGATAGCCTTCCAGGTGAACCAGAGGGGACAGAACATCGGCGCCCGGCGCCTCCATACCGTCATGGAGAAGCTCCTTGAGGATGTCTCCTTTGACGCCCCCGAACTGGGTGGCAGGGCCACTCCCGACGGGGAGTTAACCGTTGACGCCAAATACGTCCGCACCAAACTCCAGCCCATCCTCAAAGACGAAGACCTGAGCAGGTATATACTGTAGGGGCAAACCTATGTGTTTGCCCCTCAGGACAGACCTGAAGGTCTGTCCCTACCTTTGTCGTTTGGTTCGCTTCAGGCAGATACGCCTCAGGCGGAGTTGCGGTTACCTGTTGGACTTGTTGGACAGACCCGAAGGTCTGTCCCTACATCTCTTCTTACGCCATTTATCCTACAGTTTAGTGAAAACTTACCTTGCACTCCCACCTTGACCAAGAAGACCCAAAATGTTATGTTTAAGTTTAAATAGAGATTTCTGAAAAACTCCACTCCCTTGTCATTCTGAGGGAGCAAAGCGACCGAAGAATCTCTTAAAAGACTAGATTCTTCGCTTTGCTCAGAATGACGGGTTGCGTTGGTGCAACTTT
>JASEHG010000277.1 GCA_030018855.1 Candidatus Brocadiaceae bacterium | reverse complement strand
AATTTCCAATTTACAATGCAATTCTTCTCTACCCCCTACTCCCTACCCCCTGACCCCCGGCCCCTAGCTTACTTGACCCCCACTGGGGTCCATGATAAGATTACTTCCGTAGGGGCAGGTCTTGCACCTGCCCATTAATGAGGTAGATTAGGTGTCTAAATCTTGTAGTGAACGAAGCGAATCCGCCGGAAGGGTTGTTGCAGTCTGTATAAGTGAGAGAAAGGGCACCCAGAAGAAGGACGTTGGGGAGGTCCGTCTCATAGAAGACTACGGCATAGAAAAGGACGCCCATGCCGGCCCAGGCCATCGCCAGGTCAGCCTGCTGGCCCTTGAGAGCGCCGATACCATGCGGGCCAAGGGGCTTGATATAGACTCAGGAGATTTTGGAGAAAATGTCGTTACAGCTGGCGTCCATCTCAAGGATTTGCAACTGGGTACCAGATTAAAGGTCGGCAAAGAATCCCTCCTGGAGATTACACAGATAGGTAAAGAGTGTCATGACCGCTGTGCCATCTATTATAAGGCCGGGGACTGCATCATGCCACGAGAGGGCATCTTTGCCAGGGTACTCAAGGGTGGTACCATCCATGTTGGGGATAAAATAGAGATAATCTCCAAAACAACGTAGGGGCAATTCATGAATTGCCCCTACAACTGGATTTTGAAATTTGGATTTTAGGTGTATTTAAATGATAAAGGCGGCCATACTCACCATCAGCGACAAGGGCTTCCGCGGGGAACGTGAGGATAAGAGCGGACAGGTCATAAAGGACATCCTCAAAGAGATAGGGGTTGAAGACCCCCTTTATGACATAGTGCCCGACGAGAGGGTGCTCATAGTAAAGAAGCTCAGGGAGTGGAAGGACAGGGTAGATCTAGTCCTCACTACCGGTGGCACGGGCGTGGCCCCCAGGGACGTTACCCCAGAGGCAACCCTAGAGGTTATTGAAAAGGAACTGCCTGGTTACGGGGAGGCCATGAGGATGGAGGGCTTTAAGGTTACCCCCAGGGCCATTGGCAGTAGGGCACTGGCCGGTATCGCAGGGAGGTGTCTTATCGTCAACCTCCCAGGGAGTCCCAAGGGGGTAGAGGAATGTCTCAGGGTCGTCCTTGAGGTCATCCCCCACACCATAGAACTAATAAAGGGAGAGGGCGGGGAGTGTGCCCGGCCTCACGAGAGGCATCATTCCCGTCATCCTGAGTGAGCCGAAGCCCGTAGGGGCACGTTGCAACGTGCCCCTACCAGGCAATTCCGCTCAGGGTGACAGTTAGAGTGGCGATAAATTGAAATCCTTATGGCAAAAGAAGACTTCCTAACCTTCCAGGAAATCATACTGAGGCTCCAGAACTACTGGGGAAAGAGGGGCTGTGTCCTCATGCAGCCCTACGATATTGAGGTGGGGGCTGGCACATTTAACCCCGCCACCTTCCTCAAGGCCCTGGGGCCGGAACCCTGGAGGGCGGCCTATATAGAGCCTTCCAGGAGACCCACGGACGGCCGTTACGGGGATAACCCCAACCGCCTCCAGCATTACTACCAATTCCAGGTCATCCTCAAACCCGCCCCTGACGATTCCCAGCAGGTCTATCTGGATAGCCTCAAAGAACTGGGCATTGACCTGGTGTGCCACGACGTCCGCTTCGTGGAGGACGACTGGGAATCCCCTACCCTGGGCGCCACGGGGCTGGGGTGGGAGGTATGGCTTGATGGACTGGAAATCACCCAGTTCACCTACTTCCAGCAGGTAGGCGGGATAGAACTGGAACCCATATCCCTGGAACTCACCTACGGGCTGGAGAGGATAGCCATGTTCATACAGAAGAAGGACTCTGTTTATGACCTGGTATGGTCGGACAGTCTAACTTATGGCGACGTACACCACAGGGACGAGGTAGAATTCTCTACCTATAATTTCCAGGAGGCAGACGTCTCCATGCACCTCAGGCTCTTTGACATGTATGAGGCCGAATGTAAAAGGCTCTTAGAAAAGGAGCTAGTCCTCCCCGCCTACGATTACGTCCTCAAGTGCAGTCACACCTTTAACGTACTTGATGCCCGCAAGGCGATAGGTGTGACCCAGCGGGTACGTTATATTGAGAGGGTAAGGAACCTTGCCAGGGCTGTGGCCGAGGGCTATCTGAAACTCAGGGAGAGCCTGGGCTGGCCCATGCTGAAAAGTAGGGAATAGGGGGTAGGGAGTAGGGGTTAGCAATCTTTTACTACTCCCC
>JASEHG010000276.1 GCA_030018855.1 Candidatus Brocadiaceae bacterium | reverse complement strand
TATCATTCCCGTAGCAACCTCAATGTCAGCCTTGGGGTCTGTAACCTCTTTAAAAGGTAGGGGCGTATCGCAATACTCCCCTATGTGGACGCCCCCCTGGGTGATGAGCCGGCGGGCATCGCTATTGGTGGTGGCGAAGCCTGCCAGTATCAGTAGCCTTACCATCCATAGCTTGCCGTCTTTTAACTCGCCCCTGGGTATAACAACCTCTGAAATCTGTTCGGGGAGTTCGTGGGCCTTGAAAACCCTGTCAAACTCCTGGGCGGCTAGAGAGGCGGCCTCCTCACCCCAGTACCTGCGGACGATGGCCCTGGCCAGCTCTGCCTTGGCCTCCCTGGGGTGGACACCATGGGCCAGGAGTTCGTCTATACGCCCATCATCCACGTCCGTAGCAAGGACAAAGTACTTCTTCATGAGGTCGTCCTTGATGGACATGGCCTTGCCAAAGATCTGGGCCGGCTCCTCCGTGATGCCGATATAGTTGCCCAGGCTCTTGCTCATCTTCTTGTTGCCGTCAATACCTTCCAGTAACGGTGTGGTGAGGGCCACCTGGGGTTCCTGTCCAGAGTCCCTCTGGAGGTCGCGGCCCACCAGGAGGCTGAAGAGTTGGTCGGTGCCTCCAAGCTCTACGTCACTCCTGACCATGACGGAGTCGTAGCCCTGCATGAGGGGATACAGGAACTCGTGGAGGCTAATGGGGGTCCCGGTGGCGTAACGCTGGGAGAAGTCGTCCCTCTCCAGCATCCTGGCCACCGTCATTTTAGAGGTGAGGCGGAGTATCTCCGAGAAGCCCATCTCCTCAAACCATTGACTGTTGTAGACAATCTCCGTGCGGGAGAGGTCCAGTATCTTACCCACCTGCTGGAGATAGGTCTCGGCGTTGGCCATAACCTCTTCCCTGGAGAGCATGGGGCGGGTCTTGTTCACCCCTGCCGGGTCGCCTACCAGGGCAGTGTAATCCCCGATAATGAGGACGGCCTGATGGCCCAACTCCTGGAACTTCTTGAGTTTTTGGAGGGGGATGGCGTTGCCTATGTGTATGTCAGGTGCAGTGGGGTCAAGGCCCAGTTTTACCCTGAGGGGTCTATTTTCACGGCAGGAACGCTGGAGTCTTTCAAGGAGTTCTTCCTCCCTGACTATATCAATGGTGCCCCTCTTGAGGGTTTCCAGCTGAGATTTGGGGTCTTGGGGCATCATCATAAGGGCCAGGGTGGCAGGGCCACTCCCAAAAGGGCGGTATTCCCATCCAGGGAGTTTCCTTCCCGTTTATTCAGGAGGAGGTAGGTCAGGGTAGTGATGTTGTGGAGCATGTGTATGAAAATGGGGGACAGTAATGTCCCTGTCTTTTCAAAAAGGTAAGCCAGTACGAGGCCCAGGAGGAATATCTGGAGGAAGACATAGACGTTCAGGTGGACGGAGGCAAAGAGGAAGGCACTGAGGAGGATGGCCTTCCATGCCCCCACTGCCTCTCGCAGGGCGGGCTGGAGAAACCCCCTGAAAAGGATTTCTTCCGTGAATGGTCCGAAGAGTGCCGCAAAGAAGAGCATGGAGGTGACAATCCCAGGAGAGGTCTCTTTCATGAGACGGGTTATTACTTCTTGGTGTTGTGGGGTGCCGTTCAGTACCCTGGTGGTGTATTCTACCAGCTGTCCTGCGCTCAGTATTAATGGGAAGGCCAGGAGATAAAGCAAGAGACCCCCGGGGAGGTTACGTCTCCAGCCTTTTAGACTCAACCCCAGGGCCTTAGCACCGCAGGTGAGGGTGGTGAGCATAGAACGTGTGGTATCCATCTCAGGCAGACCCGGCCTATGGGCGGAAAGGGGCTTAGTACACCTGCGGGACACTATTTTGAATATGTACAGGCAGACCGCCGTATTGATGAGCAAGGTCAAGAGGAGGAGGATATTACTACTGGAGGGTGTAGATATCTTCTCTGGTAAGGTTTTCTCCAGGAGATGGAGTAGAAGGGGACAGCCTACCCCAAGCATTATGATATAGAATAAGAAGACCTTGACTACGTCTGCAAGGTCCCACGGGCACGACTTTCCATTCATCAGGTCTTATCTCCTCAGGGGTTTATTTTATAGGATAGGGGTGAAAAATCAATTACATTACACCCCTGGCAAGTAGTAAGCAGTAAGGTAGTAGGCAGTAAGCAGAAATCCTGTTCCATTACAGGGGCAATTCCCGCCTGAGGCGTCCTCCTGAGGCGGACTTTCAGGATTTTCAAC
>JASEHG010000275.1 GCA_030018855.1 Candidatus Brocadiaceae bacterium | reverse complement strand
GCCGTGCCACTACGACTGGCTACTGCCTACTCCCAGGTGCCAGTGTTATCCTGGCATCAATAGCTACGGTGCCTCCGGGTAAGACGGCCAGGGGGTTTATGTCTAACTCCAGTATCTCGGTGAAATCCATGACCAGTTGGGAGAGCCTCTGAAGGGCCTCTACCACGGCCTTCAGGTCCACTGGACGCTCTCCCCTGGCACCCTTCAGTACAGCGTAGGCCCTCGTCTCCTTTATCATCTCCCATGCCTCCGCAGCGGTGACGGGTGCTACCCTGAAGGAGACGTCTCTTAATACCTCCACGTATATCCCACCGAGGCCGAACATGAGTAAAGGTCCAAACTGAGGGTCTTTCACGGCACCCAGGATGACCTCCTTCCCCCCCCTCACCATCTCCTGTACAAAGACCCCATGGATATGGGCCTCTGGCATCCTCTTCCTCACCCTTTCCATCATCTCCTCAAAGGCCCTCCCTGCCTCTTCCGGGCTGTTGAGGCCCAGTCTCACCCCACCTACGTCTGACTTGTGGAGGATATCGGGAGAGGCGACCTTTAGTACAACTGGACAACCGACCTCCTGGGCCGTCCTGACGGCCGAATCCTTATCGGTAACAAGGAGACTCCTGGGCAGCGAAAACCCGTAGGCGGCAATGACCTGTCTTGCCTCCGCCTCCGCCAGGTTAAGGTGCCCCTCCTGTCGGGCCTTCCGTAATACCGCTTCCACTGTCCGTCTGTCTCCGCTAAAGTCCAGTGGACGCTCCGGAGACCTTTCCATCCACTGCCTCTGGAGGTGCATGGCCTCCAGCACGGCTACCGCCCTCTCTGGAAAGGGATAATTGGGCACCCCATGCTGGGCCAATACCTCCACTGCCGTCTCCATGGTAGGCCCACCCATAAAGGTGGCTATTACTGTCTTACTCCTAAACTTCCTGGAAAGTTCCCCAACCACCCCGGCCACCTCCTCCCCCTTTAGGACTGCCTGAGGGGCATTTATGGCAATTACCCCCTGTACGCCTTCATCCTGGAGAACCTTTTCCATGGCCACACGATATATATCTTCCTTAACGCCCCCCGTAATATCCACGGGGTTATATAAACTGGCAATAGGGGGGAGACATGCCCTCAGGCTATCTATGGTCTCTCTGGAAAAGGAGGCCATGCGGAGGTTAGAGCGCTCTACTGCATCGGCGGCCACGATGGCCGGCCCGCCCGCATTGGAAAAGATGGCCACCCGAGGGCCCCTGGGAATCTCCTGGGTGCTCAAGGCACGGGCTACACTGAAGAGGTCTTCCAGGGTCTCTGCCTTCAGGATACCCGACTGTTTAAAGGCGGCCCTGAAGGCATTGTCTGAGCCGGCTAGACTGCCTGTGTGAGAGCTTACGGCCCTGGCACCCGCCCCTGTGCTCCCTGACTTAATGATAACCACTGGCTTCTTCCTGGTCACCCGCCTTGCCACCTCCATAAAGGCCCTCCCGTCCTTTATCCCTTCTATATAGCCAAGGATTACCCGGCACTCCGGGTCATCTCCGAAGGCCTCCAGGAGGTCCACCTCGTTTATGTCCATATTGTTCCCCATGCTTACAAATTTGGAGAAGCCCATGTGCTGGGTCTGTGCCCAGTCCAGGATGGCGGCACAAATGGCCCCAGACTGGGAGAAGAAGGCAATGTCGCCCTTTGGGGGAGGATTACCTGCAAAGGTGGCGTTGAGTTTGTGGTAGGTGTTAATTACCCCCATGCAATTAGGGCCAATAACCCTAATGTTATACTTCCTGGCCAGCCTGGCGAGTTCCTTCTCCCTCTCAACCCCCTCTCTGCCAATCTCCTTAAAACCGGCACTTATTATAACGGCGGAGTCTATACCCTTCTGGCCGCACTCTTCTACTGCCTGTAGGCAGAGTTCAGCGGGAAGTACCAGTACTGCCAGTTCCACGCTATCCTCCACCGCCTTCACACCAGGGTAGGCCTTCAGGCCCAGTATACTGTCCGCCTTGGGGTTGATTGGATAGAGCTTTCCCGGGAAGCCGTACTGGAGGATGTTCTTCAAGATGCCGTGGCCGAGTTTGTATTCCTCCCTGGCCGCCCCTACTACTGCTATGGAGCGTGGCTGGAAGAAGTGTTCTAGCATGGCTATCGGGACCCTCTACCTCTGAATGTGGAGTGCGGATTGCGGATTTAAAGATTTATAGATTTCAGATTTAAAGATTTAAGATTGAAAGACTTAAAGATTTAAAATCGTAAA
>JASEHG010000274.1 GCA_030018855.1 Candidatus Brocadiaceae bacterium | reverse complement strand
CCTATGTACCCCCCTGGGAGCTTAGAGGGAAGGCGAAAGAGGCCGCAAGGCCGAAAGAGCGTACCTCCACGGCCACCACAGCCAGGGGGAAGCCAAGGGTGGCTATGAGCTTTAATGCCAAGACCCTCTCCGGAGGTGATATCATGCCAATGATGGATGCCCCAGAGGCTAACGCCCAGGGAGAGGGTTCGCCGTCGTTTAGTGTACGAAAAGACGAGTATGCCCCTTACTACAGGCACATAAGAGACAGGATAAGCTGGTACTGGTACCTTGGGTATGCGACACGGCAAGAAATGAAACTGGAAACGGAAGAAAATAAGCCTATAATAATAGAATTTAAGGTATACTCTGAAGGGGTAGTGAAAGAGGCCAAGATAGTTCAAGAGGCAGGGAACCACCTCCTGGCCTCCAGGATAAAGGACTCCATAGAGGCCACCCATCTGGACAAGTTCTCCCACTTCGGGGTAAAGGAAGAATATATAGACGTCAGGTTTAATTTTTACTTCTTTTAGGAGGAGTTAGAAGTGCAATGGATAGTCGGCGGCGGGCCTGTTATGTACCCGCTCCTTATTTGTTCAGTGGTGGCCCTGGCTGTAATCATAGAAAGGGCCTTAAGCCTGAGAAAGAGACAGGTAATAAGACCTGAGTTAGTAAGGCTTATACAGGATATAAGGGACGTAGGAGACGTGCCTATGGCCTTCTCCAAGTGTCAGGTTATAAAGGGGCCTTTCTCTAACATTATAAAGCACACCCTTGTGAACATGCATCTTTCCTGGGAGGAAAAACTACATGAAATCCAGGTGGCAGGCAAAGAGGAGGCCAAACACCTGGAGAGGAACCTTAACATACTGGAGATTGTTGCCTCTATTGCCCCACTCCTGGGCCTGTTTGGGACTGTATTAGGTCTGGATGAGATATTCGGGGTAATGGCCTCCGTGGGACTTGGTGATCCCAAGTCCTTTTCCGGTGGTATTGCCCAGGCCCTTAGGACCACCATCCTGGGTCTCGCCATTGCCATCCCCACCAGCATTGCCGCAGGCATTTTTGACAAAAAGGTAGATAGTATGGTAAGCGAGATGGAGAGGCTATCCACCATCCTCTTGAATAAACTCTACGCCTCCAAGGTGAGGATGGAAAGAGGAGGCAGGCTGGAGGAGTTTAAGGTGCGAGGGCCTGGCGAAAAGATCTAGTAGGGGCAGGGTCATGCCAAAGGCAGATCCGCCTCAGGCGGACTTGCCCCTGCCCGAAATGGGCGAAAAGGTTTAAGTAGCCGCAGGCTTTAGCCTGCGAATCAGGGCAAAAAAGGAATGAATTTTCGTACAAAGCAGACCCTTAAGACCGGGATAAATATAGCCTCCCTGGTGGACATGCTCTTTATATTGTTGATATTTTTCGTGGTTACCTCCACCTTCGTGGAGCAACCCAGTATCAGGTTGGACCTCCCCTCTACAAGGCATGCAGACACCGCAAAACTGGAAGACCTGATAGTGACCATAGATAAGGAGGGGGAGATGTTTTTAAAGCAGAAACCAGTAACTGCGTGGGAACTGGGAGAGGCCTTTAGAGAGGCAGTCCGGAAGAGAAAGGAGACAATCCTGATTTTAAGGGCCGATAAGGATGCTAACTACGGCAGTGTAGTTGCTGTGATGGATATAGCCAGGGGGGCGGGGCTAAAAAGGATTACCGCCCTGACGACGGCAGGACCAGGACAACAGGAGTAGATAGATGCTCAAAAAACGTTTCGTCAAAGATAAATGCGTTACCTGCAAACAGTGCATGATTGCCTGTGCAGTGAGGCACTCTGCTACAAAGGACATTTATACCTCCTTTTCGGAGGTGCCCAGGCCAGGCTACCGTCTACAGATTACCGTCAAGAAGGACAAACCCCATGCCACTGTCTGCCAGAACTGCGCCAAACCGAAGTGCAGAGAGGCCTGTAAGTATGGGGCCATTACCAAGTACGAAGACGGCAACGTGGTCATTGACCAGGCCGCCTGCACGGGTTGCTGGGAGTGCGTGGAGGCCTGTCCATTCGGTGCCATCTTCAAGGACGTGGAGATGAAGGTCGCCCTTAACTGCGATGACTGTAAGGGCTACTCTGATATGGCCTGTGTGACCGCCTGTAAGACCGAGGCCATGGTCTATGCCAACCTTGTACCAGCTAGCTAAGTACAGGGCCAAGGCGGTTTCCTGATTGTAATTTTTTGAAGTCTTTATAGACCTCAAGGGCTGTCTGACTCAAAAAGGAGAGCTTGG
>JASEHG010000273.1 GCA_030018855.1 Candidatus Brocadiaceae bacterium | reverse complement strand
GGACTATCCGCTCAGTCATAAACCTTACGATGCTGTCAAGCTGTAACGTGGGGTAATGGGTGTATATCTCGTGGAGTACCCCTTCCAACTCCTTATCCTCATGTCGCCTGGCGTAAAGGAGCAGGAGTGGAATAATGACATTTATCAGCAGGACGGCCGCCCGTTCTCGTCCCACCAGCCTGGCCGGGGTCTTACGCCTGCCCCCACCGAAGACCAGGTGATAAGACCAAAAGGGGTCTTCCAGACTGAGGAAGATAGTCTCCAATTTCTTTACTGCCTCTCGCACACCGCCCCCACCTCCAGCCCTGGCCCCCTCAAGTGGGGATAAAAATTCCCTGAACAGGCCCTTCTCAAGGCCCCTTGCCAACAGGCCGCTCATGGCAACCAGCCTCCTGGGAGGGGAATTAAACGGGCGGGTACCTTCCCAGTGCCAGACCTCGGGGGAGAGCGTCTCTCCTGACCACTTCCCTTGAAGCCCCTTCCACAGCCCACAAACAGAGGCAAAATACCTCTTGCTCTCCTTGTCCTGGAAATCCTTATTAGACCACTTCTGTAGCACCCCTGACGCCCCCAGGAGGAGTGCCTGTATCCAGTAGGCGGTCTCCCTTTCATTAACATCCACAGGCACCAAACGACGGAGGTCTCCCAGGCGGAGACGGCTTGCAAGGAGGGAGAAGCCCACCACGTTGTTCTTGTACCCCATCGCCTCCATAAGGCTACGGTACAGTATCTCTTCAAAAGACTGCCCCTCAAGACGCCCCTCCATCCTCTGTGCCCTGGCAATTACCCGCTGGTCCCCCGCCTGCTCAAGTAGGTGGCCGAGCCATTGCTCGTACCTGGCACGTTGCTGGAGCAATTCCTGGCATGGTCCTGGCAGGGGGCGGGGTGTCGTAGGCTCCCCCAGTCCGTCTATCAGCCCCGGCAGTTCTTCCACCGGGAGGCTGATGTGTCTGGAGAGTGCCAGCTGGGGTATGTCCCTACCGTGAAGGTCTTTGACAAAGCTCCCGCCCGCATCATTCCAGAAGACTACGTGGAGGCATACCCTGGTGTAACCCTCTTGCCTGTCGTGCCCGTGTCGTCGCCAATCGGAGGACAGCAGATGAACCTCTACGTCCCCCTTCAGGTGCCCCCTGCCCTCCAGCAGTATCTCCGCATTTACGTGGTCTGGCCCGCCCCCCTTGTTCCACCGCCCTGGGGAAAGGGCCTCCAGACGGGAACCGTCCTCGGTATGAAGCCTCCCTTGAAGGAAGTGCCTGCCGTACCACAGACAGCGCACCACCTCCTCCGTAATCTGCCGGCTGACCCCCTCCTGTTCAAAGACGCCAGGCGTTAAAACTGGCCTTACCAGGCACTCGTACTCTGAGGAGAAAAGGCCCATTATCCGGCCCTCCCTTAGTAGTCTTCTCCCTCCGGAGGAGGGGGTTGTTCCTTAGAGGACTCTAGTATCTCTTCGCTTTCTTCGGCCTCTTCGCCCCCTTTGGCTGCAGACGAGACGCCTTTCGGGCCGGGAGCTTGTCCTCCCTCGGTGGATTCCTCGGTCACACGGGCCACAGAGACGAGGCGATCCCCCTCCTCCAAGGTTATCAGCCTGACTCCCCGGGTGTTACGGCCTATGACAGAGATTGTATTAACGGCCGTACGGATGACCTTCCCCCCTGCGGTCAGTAACATAAGCTCTTCTTCCTCCCTTACGGGTACCAGGGCTACCACCTTGCCTGCCCTTTCCGTATCAATGTTTATCACCCCCTGACCACCCCTGCCATGAGGAGAATATTCAGCAAAGGCCGTCCGTTTTCCCAGACCGGTCTCACACACGGTAAGGAGGGTCTCTTCCTCCTCTACAACCGCCAGCCCCTTGACGCGGTCTCCTGCCCTTAGCCTCATCCCTCGGACCCCAGCCGCCGCCCTGCCCATGGGCCGTACAAGGCGTTCGTGGAACCGCAGGGCCTTGCCCTGCTCCGTCCCAAGCAGTATCTCCTGCTCACCGGAAGTAAGGTTCACCCCTATCAATTTGTCCCCCTCCTTGAGGCTCATGGCTATAATGCCCCCTTTTTTGGGGTTGCTAAAGGCCTCCAGGGGAGTCTTCTTTATCTGCCCCTTTGCCGTGGCCATGACCAGATACCGCTGGTCAAACTTCCCGACGGGTATCATGGAAGTGATGGTCTCCCCCTCTTTCATCTCCAGCAAGTTGACGATGGCCCTCCCCCTGGCCAGCCTGCTCTGCTGTGGTATGTCGTAAACCTTCTGCCAGTAGACCCGCCCCTGGTCG
>JASEHG010000272.1 GCA_030018855.1 Candidatus Brocadiaceae bacterium | reverse complement strand
CTCCGCCCGTTCCAGAGATTCCCACTATTACCTTCGCCCCTGGGTATTTTTTCTGAAATTCCTCGCTTACCGCCTCAGTGATAGGATATACGGTGCTGGAGCCGTCCGCCTTTATGAGGCCCTTCAGCCGTTCCTTGGCCTGCAAGCCAATATCTATGGCCAGGGGTGCAGGGAGGGGAAGACTTGTTGCTAAAAAGAGATATGTGATAATAAAAGGCGTAAACATAAACAGTGCTCGCTTCACTTTTATACCCCCACATTAAAGGTTATTTTTGCTAAGAGAGTATTCAGAAATTATTAAGATTCTGTTAAGTCCCAGTCTATTTCATCTTGTAGGGGTTGAATATTTTCAACCCCTAGTGGTCCTAGCAGGGTAATGACTACCCCTTCCAGCGCACCATCGGCATTCCGCAGGGGTTCTGACTGGACTATCCCCTGGGTGCACCTCTTTGCGCAGGGTAGACCAGCCTCTTTTGTCTGGCGGACCGGGCACCCCGCACATAAGAAAGCGGGCCTGTTCTTGCAGGTATCAAAGAACCGCCATCCTGCCGCATTGGCCTTGACGGGGTTAAGCTCCTTGTCAAAGAGCACCACGGGTTCATCTACCATGTTCAAGATTCTGTCAATAAACCTTAAAAACAATACGTTCATCTCTTCTCCTTCCATCGCTTTTTTCGCATTTCCTGTCATTGCGAGTTGTAGCGTGCCAGCTTGTCTGGCACGAACGTGCTTCGGGTCTCGCAATGACAACCTTAAAACGCCAGCTGGTACTGGAGCCTGAGCCTCCAGGCCTCCTTGTCATCGTTGACCAGCGAGGCCGGCGAACTCCGTAAGAAGCCGTCGCTGAGCCTGGAAACATCGGCCTGGATCTTGTTCTTGTGTCCGCTGAAGTAGTAGTTAAGGCCCAGGGTGATTTCCTCATCGCTTCCCAGGGTCCGGCTGTTACCACCCTCACCTATTGGCCTTCCTACGGTACTTTTGTGTTTGTTGAAGTCCCTGTCCAGCCAGGCGTAGCGGGCTGCCAGTTCAAGCCGCTTTGGTAAGACGAAATATCCACCCTGTACTGAGTAGCCTATGGCATCGGTCTCATCGGTGGTCTTGTTTGCAGACACCCCTGGTTCTCGCAGTCTCCTCAGGAAGGCCGACCCAAGTAGAGAGAAGCCCTTGTACCTTAGCCCTCCATCCCAGGTGTATATGTTCATGGTGATTTTCTTGCCGACGGCCGCCCTGGCGAATCCGGTGTATATCTCATCGCCTTTCTTATGGGCGATGCCAAAGCCGAGGGTAGACTGGAGTTTCTCAGAGTAGTCCAGGTCCGTCTCCTTGTAGTCAAAGAACCCAAATGGGTGCCAGGCAATCCTGCCCATGTAGAGCATGCCGTTGTCCACGTTTTCATTGCGCCTGTTTATCCCAAGTCCGGTAAACATGCCAAGATGGTACTCCAGCTTTTTCCCGAGAAGTTCCCTGTGGAAATCCACACCCACATCGCGGTCCAGGTTGAACTCGGCGTTTACAATACTCCTGTCCACAAGCTGTAATGCGCTACTAGAATCTATTCTTTCCCTGCTGAAGGGGACCTTGAACTGTCCGCCCTTTATGGCGACGTACTTGCCAATCTCTGGTAGGCCAGAGTAGTCCACATAGTAGTCCAGTAGGTGGGTTCCTTGAGACGTCCCTGGTGTCTCTAGCTGGAAGTAATACTTCAGCTCTTTGGTAAAGGCATGGCCATCCCAGACAAGCCTGCCCCGCCTGAGGCGGAAGGAGCTGGTGTCCCTGTCACCGGGGGAGGTGTGAGAGCCGTCAGTGTTAATGTCTCTCTCCCTGTCATTAAAGGTGTATAAGACCTGTACCCTGCCGCTCATGGCGAGGTGGAACTTCCCGTCCAGGCTCTCAAGGTAGAAGCCCTTCTTGCCGTAGCCTGCCTTGAGCTTGGCAGGGCTCAGGTCTGCAATCTTTTTCTTTGCCTCCGGTGTTTCCATGTAGTCCTTTACTACCTTTTCTGCCTTCTCCTCCAGTTCTGGCTCGGCGACCTTGAGTAGTTCTTCCCTGGCCACCTTTAGCCTAAGGTACTTAATTTCTTCATCCTGGGCGTCCAGCCTGTCCTTAAGGGCCTGTAACTCCTGGCGCATTGCCTCCGTGTCCGCCTGCCCAAAGACCACGTCCCCTTTCATAAAACTAACGAAAAACATAGTCATTGCAGTAATTACTAGTAACCTCATCGTCCTACTCCTTTCTATGGAGGTTCTCTTGGTTCATTTCTGAGGTTAAGTGTACTGAGGAAAGATTAA
>JASEHG010000271.1 GCA_030018855.1 Candidatus Brocadiaceae bacterium | reverse complement strand
GCGGAGCGAAGAATCTCATAGCGAAAAACTAGACCCTTCGCTTCGCTCAGGGTGACAATCCTGAAAAGTCATTGTAAACAGATGGGCAAAATCACATTAGAGATAGAACGCTACAACCCAGATAAAAAGGCCCAGTTCTTCCAGTCCTTCCAGATACCCTGGGAGAAACGGGACATGACGGTGCTGGAGGGGTTGTTCTATATACAAGAGAATATGGACGATTCTCTCTCGTTCCGCACCTCCTGCAGGTCAGCAGTCTGTGGCTCCTGTGCCATGCACATAAACGGACAGCATAGATTGGCCTGCAACACCCTCTTCTCAGCGTTGAAGACTAATAAGGTTACTGTCAAACCCCTGGCCCATCTGCCCATCCAGAAGGACCTCTGCGTGGACATGTCCCCTTTCTGGGAGAAGTATGAGAAGACAATGCCCTACCTGATGCCAGGTTCCCCGCCTCCGGAGGAGGAGAGGATACAGAGCGAAGGCCAGAGGGCAGAGATAAATGTAGTCATTGACTGCATACAGTGCGCCTGTTGTTATTCCTCCTGTCCGGTAACCCTCACGAGTAAGGATTATCTAGGCCCGGCCGCCCTCCTTAAGGTGGATAGATTCCTGAGAGACTCCAGGGATGAGGCCAAGGGGAAGCGACTTGAGACTGTGGATAGTCCATTTGGCGTCTGGCGGTGTCACAACGTCTACAACTGCCAGCGCTCCTGCCCCAAGAAGCTAGACCCGCCCAGGTCTATTGTGAATATAAAGAGGGGGATAATGGGTAAGGAATTACGGCCCTAGATTAGACTACATGATGTCATTCTGAGCGAAGCGAAGAATCTCACAAATGCACTACTCGTCAACGATCGTGCTTGTAGAGACCCTTCGCTACGCTCAGGGTGACAATTCGTGTAACATGTGGAGACGAAGGGCTATGAGAATTACGTACGACGAGCAAGCAGATGCTATGTATATTTACTTCAATGAACAACCCGTTGCCAGCACGAAGAAGGTGGGTGAGGGGGTCTTTGTTGACCTTGACGGCGAAGGTGTAATCAGAGGACTGGAAATCCTCTTTCCAGTGGAGAGAGGGTGGGTCAAAAAGGATAAACTCTTACAACTCCAGACCGTACTACAAGATTGACTAAGGGGACATCCCTTCTACAACTGCCAGCGTGCCTGCCTGTGTCATTCTGACCCTGAATCCGCCTCAGGCGGAGAAGGGGAAGAATCTAGTGATGTAGTAGCCGCAGACTTTAGTCTGCGAGACCACAATCAACCCGAGCCTTTCGTCCGCCTAAGGCGGACGGCTACCCATTTTTGTCGGGCATTCTGCCAAAACCACAGAAATTTTCTTGACTTCTTACGGGGGGGGTAAAATTTCACGATATAAGAGACGCAAAGGAGTATTGCAGGGTGCGACTAGACGCATCCTACATAACTTCAAAAGTCAAATAGAAAGGAGGTAAGGATATATGTTAAAACACTTTTCATCTTAAGAAGCTGGCTAACATTTGCTGATGTCGTCTTTTCGTTTCAAGCTCCCTATATTCTGTTTTCAGACATCAAATCTAAATGGGTATCAAAAAGGAGATTGAGCCATGGAAACGGGTAAACTACAAAAAGTGACTTTGGATTGCTGGAATCGCATTATATCTAATCGGGATTTTGTCGGCAGTTTCATTGCAAATCCTGAAAAAACCAGGGCAGAATACGGGCTAAAATTAACAGACAAAGATCACTTGGTTTTAGGTGAGATTGCTGATAAATTATTTGACCATGCACAGAACGTTTTGCAGGAATACGGCCGCAATCTGACCAAAGGTACTAATGACTGTAGCGATCATTGTCAGCAACACTGTTGATAGGTTTTATTTATGATCAATTGCGGAATCACAAATACCAAAGGGGACTATGTCAGGGATATAGTCCCCTTTCCAACCAAAGTAGAATGGAATATCACAGACTATTGTAATTTAGCCTGTTCATATTGCCTAAATTCTTCTAGTCCCAAGAGAAATCAAGGATTAACCACTAAAGAATGTCTTTATATCGTAGATCTATTATCGGATGGGGGGGTATCATATATCGTTCTTATAGGAGGTGAGCCATTTACCCGAAATGACATTTTTACCATCATGAATAGAATTAAAAAGAGGCACATGATCATGGAAATTGTAACTAATGGTCTCATGATAGATGATAGTGTGATGGGAAAGTTATTAGAATTAAACCCGAATATACGTAAAGTCCAACTTAGCCTCCACCTACCCGAAAAGATTGAACAATATAAAAAGGTTATTAAAACCCTAGA
>JASEHG010000270.1 GCA_030018855.1 Candidatus Brocadiaceae bacterium | reverse complement strand
CCTACGTCCTTCACCATCAAGTCCTGCTTCTCATCTCTTATCTTTGAGGGTTGTTCTTTGCCTGTGGAGTTCAGGGTTTTCTTTATCTTTTCTTCCGTCCTTGTCATGGCCTCCTCAAGGGCCTTCTTTCCTTCCTCCCTCTGGGCCTTAGCCTGGACGTATTCTGCCGCCTTGTCTCCTGCTATCTGGCCAAATACTAATGTCTCAAGGAGGGAGTTGCCCCCCAGTCGGTTGGCCCCATGGACACTCACACAGGCGGCCTCCCCTGCCACATAGAACCCCTTTATCCTGGTCTCACACTCCGTGTTGCAATCAATACCACCCATAGTGTAGTGCTGTCCTGGCTGGACGGGGATAGGTTCATTTATGGGGTCTATCCCGGCGAACTCCAGGCATATCTCCCTTATCCCTGGCAGTCGGGCAAGTATCTTTTCCCTGCCCAGGTGTCTGAGGTCCAGGTGCAAGTACCCCCCCTCAAAGCCCCTGCCTTCCATAATCTCCTTCGTCATGTTGCGGGATATGATGTCCCTGGGGGCCACTTCCATGGCCTTCCTGGAGTCAGCATAGTTGACTAGGAACCTCTCTCCTTTATTATTAACCAGAAACCCGCCCTCTCCCCTCGCCCCTTCTGTAATGAGGACGTTCTTCCCGTAAAGGGTAGTAGGGTGGAACTGTATGAATTCCATGTCCTTTAAAGGTATCCCAGCCCAGTAGGGTACGGCCATACCCATGCCGGTGTTGATGAGGGCGTTAGTGGAATTCCCGTAAAGCCTGCCTGCCCCTCCAGTGGCAAAGATGACCGCCTCGGCCAGGAAGGCCTCCAGTCTCCCGGTAGCCATCTCCATGGCCACCAGTCCCCTGCACTCCTCCCCTTCAACCGCCAGGTCGGTTATCAACCACTCTGGATAAAGCACCATCTCCTTCCTCTCCGCCGCCTGTTGGAACTTGATAGTCTGTTCGTAGACGGTGTGGAGTAAGGCATGGCCGGTGGTGTCCGCCACGTAGCACGTCCTCGGGAAACCAGCCCCACCGAACGGCCTCTGTGCGATCTTCCCCTCCGGGGTGCGGCTGAAGGGACAGCCCCAGTGTTCCATCTCCAGTATGCGGGTGGCGGCCTCCCTGGTCATCCTTATCACTGCATCCTGGTCTGCAAGGAAATCACTGCCTTTAATGGTATCGTAGGCGTGTTTTTCCCAGTTATCGTAATGTCCTCTAGGATGGTTACCCAGGGGTGCGTTGACCCCTCCCTGGGCGGACACGGTGTGGGACCTCAGGGGATGGACCTTGGAGAGGACGGCAACGCTCACGTTCCTCTCGTTCACGGCAATGGCCGCCCGCAGGCCAGCCAGCCCTCCCCCGACCACTATGACCTCATGATACCGCAAGGCCTACTCCTTATAATATGAGCGTTACACCGTAAAGACCCATAATGCCCAGGATTACAAGACCCGCCCATAAGAGTCTTTCCTGCTGGGGTGCTAAGGCCAGGAACTCCACGAGGGTTATCCTGAGTCCATTCAATAAGTGGAAGGTAACGGCAAGGAACAGGGTGTACTCCATGGCGTGGCCCAGGGGGTTATTAAACTTGCTCACGGCCTTTTCAAAACCCTCCACCCCCTGGAAGACTGCACTGAGGGTCCAGACGTGCAGGAACAGGAATAGTACCAGCGCTATCCCCGTAATCCTGTGCAGGGTAAAGGAGGAGATGCTGGTATTCAAGTTCCACAGGACATCATTGACGATTTTTCCGAATATACTCATATAGAAAACTCAAGGGTTCAAAGGCTCAAAGGTTCAAAGTTCAAGGTTTAAAAGAATTGAGTATCATCAGGCCGGCAAGGAACGTACCCATTCCTATGAGATAGAGTGTCAGCTTGAACCCCTTCCTAAAAGGGCTGGAGGTATTAAAGTCCAGGGATATGGCCCATAGGCCGTTAAGGCCGTGATAGATGAGTAGGGCCAGAAGTATCAAATAAAACGATACCCAGCCAGGTGAGGTGAGCCTTGACGCAACTTCTGCATAAGAGGGGGGGCCGCTACTACCATGGAGCGTCAAGAAGTGGACAAGCACACCTGCACTGAGGAATAGCCCGCTGAGCCTCTGTAGTAGCCAGGGCCAGAGCCCGGTCCGTGTGTTCATACCTAGTACCTTTTCTATACTGGGTGAGGTCTTAGCTAGTCTTCTTTCAGCCTTGTGGAATTGTAAATTGGAAACTGGAGATTGTAAATTTTAAAATTTCCAATAGATTCACCTGATAAGACCTCTGCAAAACTCCTGTTTATGCAGTCCAGGTAGGGGCACGGCGCGCCG
>JASEHG010000026.1 GCA_030018855.1 Candidatus Brocadiaceae bacterium | reverse complement strand
GGTGGACAGACCTGAAGGTCTGTCCCTACATTCTTTTTCCCTAATCCCTGGTTTTAGGGGTGATAAGGGGACGTAGCCCCCTTATATCTTATAATTAAAATAGGATAAAAAGTGTTACCCATGTCTATATACTCCACATAAATTTGAAATTTGGATTTTGAAATTTGGAATTCTTAATACACCCCCTGACCAAACACCCCTAACCTCCTCCCGCTAACGAACAGGTATAAGAAGGTGGGTAGCCGCAGTCCGCCTCAGGCGGATTAGCCTGCGGGGAGGGGCCCAAGATTTCTCCTGCTATTAACGAACAGATATAGGGCCAGAAGGAAGGTGGGGAGGCCAATCACCTGAGACACGGTAAGGCCGGCAAGCACGGCCTCGCTGTCGTCCCTCAGGACCTCAAAGAAGAAACGCATGGGGGCATAGAGGATGCAGAAAAGGAGTACCACTTCTCCATCCCTCTTTTTATACTTGTAGAATGCGTCCAGTGCCAGAAACATTATTAAGGCCCACATAGACTCATAGAGTTGTGTGGGGTGTACAGGGAGGGAGTGAGGGTCGGCAAAGCCCACCCAGCCCTCTTCCAGGTGGTGGAGGAAGGCGGGGCTGCCGTCTATGTTCCGCTGGGCGTCTACGGTCTTAGGAAAGGTCACTGCCCAGGCCAGGTCGGGGGCAGGGTCTCCGTAACAGCACCCGTTAAGGAAGCAACCTATCCTGCCAAAGACCAGTCCCAGTGCCAGCGCCACCGCCATCATATCCAGTAACCGCAATGGTGGGAGGTTCCAACGCCGGCAGGCCAGGGCGCCGGTGGCTATGGCGGCGAAAAACCCACCGTAAAAGGAAAGTCCCCCTTTAAAGAGCTTAAAGGCCTCCAGGGGCTGGGAGGCATAATCGCCGTAGTGGTGCAGGATAAAGAGGAGCCTTGCGCCGAAGATACTTGAAATAAGGACAGAGAGGCAGAGGTCGCTAATCCTCTCCATGTTCATACCCTCTGCATATGCCTTCCTGCGCACCACCCAGAGGCCCATCATAAACCCTACCATCAGCATAAAACCGTAGGAATATATAGGCAGGTGCCAATCCGTGAAAGGGATAGGTATCTCAAGGAGTGTGCGTCTCATGGCAACCCTTTTATCTGCAATAGCTTTTCTGTAATTTGTGGCCCCCTCTCTTTAAACTCTTAAACCCTTAAACTTTTGAACTCTTTATTGCCTTCAGGGGTTTATTGGAATCATCCACCAGGACTATCTTCGGTTTCCAACTCCTGACCTTACCTTCCTCTACCATACAGTATGTTATGATTATCACCTTATCCCCCTGGTAGGCATGACGGGCGGCGGCCCCATTCAGACAGATAACCCCGGAGCCACCCTCCCCCTCTATCACGTAGGTCTCTATCCTCTGCCCGTTGTTCAGGTTTAATACCTGTACCTTCTCGTACTCTACTATATCTGCCGCCTCCAGCAGGTCACTATCAATAGTAATACTGCCCTGATAGTAGAGGTTGGTCTCCGTAACGGTGGCTGGCTGTATCTTTGACTTGCACAATTCTCTGAACATTGAACCCTTAAACCCCTTGAACTCTTAAACCTTTTCCGCCTTAGGCGGATTAAACCCTATGAGTTTATTGGGGACCTCTGCCAGCCCTGTGCCAGTATAGTATGGGACCAGGGTCATATTATCAATGAGCCTCACCTTCCCCACCCATGCGGCCAGGGCCACTACTGCCCCAGGCCTGGCCTCTTCCAACCCCTCCAGGCCCTCAGGGTCCACTATGGCAATGTAATCTATACGAAAGATGCCGGCCCTGTGCAGGGCGTCGTGCATCTCCTGGACTATCTTCTTTGAATCACATACCCCCAGGGCAAAGAGTTCCCCGGCCTTGAGAAGGGAGCGATAGAGTGCGGTGGCTACCTGTCGTTCCCCTGGGCCCAAGAGCTGGTTCCTGGAGCTAAGGGCCAGACCATCGGCCTCCCGCACCGTTGGTACAACTACTACCTCCACGTCAAGGTTAAGGTCACTAACCAGTCTCTTTATCACTACAGTCTGCTGAAAGTCCTTTTGTCCAAAGTAGGCCCTGTCTGGCCGTACGATATTAAGGAGCTTAGCAACTACCGTGGCCACCCCATGAAAATGTCCGGGTCTACTGGCCCCACAAAATCCATCGGTAAGGCCCTTTACCTCTACATGCGCAGAGAAGCCCTCAGGGTACATTTCCTCCACGGTAGGGGCGAAGAGGAGGTCAACCCCCTCACGAGAGGCCAACATCTTGTCCCTACCCAGGTCTCTGGGGTAGTCCTTGAGGTCGTCCTTCTTATCAAATTGTAAAGGGTTCACGAAGATACTCAGTACGACTACCTCGTTCTCGGCCCTGGCCCTCCTGATAAGGTGCAGATGCCCCTCGTGGAGCGAACCCATGGTGGGGACCAGTCCAACCCTTCGGCCTCGCTCAGGACAAGCCCTTTCCCCCTGTCCCTTTAGAACGGCTATCTTTTCCTTTAATCCCTTTATGTCAATTATGGTTTCCATCGGGTGAGACCCATGTTATCACCTTGTAAAGGCTTTGTCAAATAGGATGGGTACGGGCAGGTAGCAGGCGGTCCGCCCCAGACGGATAATGCAGAATGCGGAGTGCGGGATGCGGAATTTTAAATCCGCAATCCGCAGAAGCCCTTATACTCCACAAATTTCTTCTCGGCAGTACTTGACAAAAATCATTGCATCTGGTACTTTTTATAATACGTTCCGAATGGGGGAAGCGTACCTGACTATCCAGATTCGGGACAAACAATTAAACCTTACGCCGCCAAGCAAAAGGGGATCCTTCCTACCAAACGGGATTCTCTGTTGTGGAACTGCCCCCGTTCCATGGCTCTTGGCGGCTTTTTTTATACTCCTTGTGTACCCGTATGAAGGGGGATTATTTCTCTTGCCGAACTAAGTAGTTTCGTGTAGATTTGCGTCTGTAATCGTCTCTGAGGTCTCAATCCTTTGCGGAGGTCCATTATATGTCTAAGGTTTGTGATATATGCGGTAAAGGGGTAATTACGGGATACAGTATAGAACGGCGCGGCCTTGCCAAGAAGAAGGGCGGAGTAGGCCAGAGGATTACGGGGAGGACCAAGAGGAGGTTCCTGCCTAATCTGCAGATGGTAAGGGCAAGGCTGGCCACTGGGGCGGTAAAGAGGCTAAAGGTCTGCACCCGCTGTCTCAAGGCAGGAAAGGTGGTGAAGGCAGCTTAGGGTGGTAGACAGGAGTGGCCCCGGCACTTGAACTTTTGAACCCTTGGACCCTTAAACTTCAGTAAAGACCCTCCTGGCGTCAAAAATGAGCCCCTGCGGTCGGGTACCTACTTATTCCCTCGGATGTGCCTGTCCTGGCCTGACCAGGACAGGACAGTTGCTTATACGTGCCTCCCTCCACAGACTGGAAACCCTGGGTTTTAAATACGGACTGCATTTTAATGAGTTTGACGTCCTCGTCTTCCCTGGCACCTACGGCCTCGCAGGTATCCCCAGGCCTTTTTACAACCTTGCCCTCCTGCCCGAAGACGCCTTACAGGTAGAAGAAAAACTCCTTGACGGCCTCCTCTTACACGAATATCTTCACTGCCTAATCTCCTGGCAGACCTTCCACCACCCCCCGTCAGAGAGTCCGGACTTCTATGCCAGGGTAAGGGAGTTCCTGGAAGACTGGAAGACGTGGGACCGTTCTGCGGAATTTTCCTTATCACATAGAGAGGACATCAAGCACTGCATAGGCTCAATCATGAAAGATAAACCCTGGGTTACCTGGGGGCTGAGAGGCATAGAGACCAGGGGTATTGCATCTCATTACGTTAACAGGTATTTCCGCATGGCCAGGGAGAAGCTCCAAGAGGCCGAACTCTCCTACTTCCAGTTCCTGGGCAAATCAGTGCTCCATCAGAGGATAGACTTCTCTAGCAGGGAACAGGTTGCCCTCTTTCTGGCCTTCCTGGGTTTTGAGTACGGTGAATTCCTGGTAGAGGGATTAATCCGCCTCAGGCGGACTCCGCCTAAGCCTGCCCTTGAGTGGAACGAAGGGGCGGACTATCACCCCTACGACCTGGAGGAAGGGCTCTGTACCTTCCTTGCCACCTCCCTCGTGGAGATACCCATAAAAGACTTCTACCATTATTTCCCCCACACCGAGCCCCAGGAATCCTCAGCCTACCATCTACAGGACAGATACGGCTCAACCGCGGGTGGATTTGAGGACCTGCTTGAAAAGGTTAAAGGGGGCATACCCATAGAAAAGTTTAATAGTTCAAGAGTTCAAAGGTTTAAAGCGTAAGTTAAAATGGCTATTCTAGACAAAAAGACCATTGAACACGTGGCCCTACTGGCCAGGCTAGAATTGAGCGAAGAAGAGAAGGAACTCTTCGCCTCTCAACTTGGGAACATACTCAATTACATTGAGAAACTCAAGGAACTGGACACCTCCCGGGTAGAACCCATGGCCTATGCTACGGCCACCAAGAACGTCTTCAGGGAAGACACCCCCGGACCTTCCTTAAAGTTAGAAGAAGCCCTGAAGAACGCCCCTGACAAACTCCAGGACTTCTTCAAGGTGCTGAAGGTGATAGAATGAAGATAAGGAAAGCCACGATTGCTTCGCTCCGCTCGCAATGACACGTAAGCCAGTCATTGCGAGGGACTTTAGCCCCGAAGCAATCTCCCATTAATAAAAAAGATAATGAAAGTTACAGAGTTAATCTACCTAACTGGCTACCAATTAAAGGAAAAGCTCCTCTCCAGGGGACTCACTGCCCAGGAAGTGGTGGAAGGACTCTTTGCCCACTTAGACGAGGTAGAGCCTATCGTTAGGGCCTATCTCCTGCTGGACAGGGAGGGGGCCATGCGGAAGGCCAGGGAGATGGACGCAAGGCTGAAAAAGGGAGAGGGGTTGGGCCTCCTGGGGGGCATCCCCATCGCCGTCAAAGACAACATGTGCACCAGCGGCCTCAAGACCACCTGCGCCTCCAGGATACTTGAAAACTTTATTCCCCCCTACGATGCCCACGTCGTTGAGAGGCTCAAAGAGGCCGATGCCATAATAATAGGCAAGACCAACCTGGACGAGTTTGCCATGGGCAGTTCCACAGAGAACTCTGCCTTCAAACTCACCAGGAACCCTTGGGACCCAAAACGCATCCCGGGGGGTTCCAGCGGTGGCTCGGCGGCGGCCGTCTCAGCGGGGACGGCCCTCATGGCCCTTGGCTCAGACACAGGTGGCTCTGTAAGACAGCCTGCCGCCCTCTGTGGGGTCACAGGACTCAAACCCACTTACGGCAGGGTCTCCCGCTACGGCTTGGTGGCCTTCGGCTCCTCACTGGACCAGATAGGGCCTATAACCAGGGACGTCAGAGACGCCGCACTCCTCCTCCAGGTTATTGCGGGCCGTGACCTCAAGGACTCTACCAGTTCAGACATACCCGTACCAGATTACCTGAAGGAGATAGAGAAACCCGTTAAGGGCCTCCGCCTGGGACTGCCCAGGGAGTACTTTATGGAGGGATTGAATGAGGAGGTACGCAGGGCCGTGGAGGAGGCAGTAAAGGTCTACAAGAAACTGGGGATGGCTATCCACGAAATATCCCTTCCGCACACCCCCTACGCCGTGGCCGTCTATTACATCATTGCCACTGCCGAGGCTAGCAGTAACCTGGCCCGTTACGATGGCGTACGCTATGGCTACAGGGCCGCTAACACCCAGAACATTATAGAGATGTACAGCCGTTCCAGGGTAGAAGGTTTTGGCCGGGAGGTAAAGAGGAGGATAATGCTGGGCACCTATGCCCTCAGTTCCGGCTACTACGAGGCCTACTACCTCAAGGCCTCTAAGGTGAGGAACCTTATAGGACAGGACTTCTCCAGTGCCTTTGAGTCGGTGGACTTTATTCTCTGCCCCACCTCGCCTACCCCAGCCTTTAAATTGGGGGAGCGCCTGGCCAATCCCCTGGAGATGTACCTCTCAGACGTCTATACCATACCCGCCAACCTTGCAGGCATTCCAGCCATATCCATCCCCTGCGGTTTCACCAGGGAGAACCTGCCCATCGGCCTACAGCTCATGGCCCGTCCCTTTGAGGAGGCAGGACTGCTACAGGTGGCAAGGGCCTATGAGAGGGAAACCGAGTGGCATTTAAGGAGACCGGAGCTTTAGGCAGGAGAGGCCGGTAAAAAAGAAACCATGGCATTGGAGAAGATAGAACGGCTCGCCCGTATCATAGCTCTATGGGCTACCTTGCCAGGGGCTATCATTGGCGGCCTCTTTACCGGTGTTACCCATTTCAGCGAACACAACAAGCGTAAGCAGGAGACTATCATCAACCTGAAAGACGACCTCACCAAGAACGATACCCTGCGCTCCCACGCCGTTCAAGCCCTTGCCAATTACCCAAAAGAGGGCCTCCCCACGGTGATAACCTGTTTGGGAAGTACTAAATCTGTTGAAAAAGAGGGCCACTTACAGCTGGAAGAGGACGTAGTCTTAACCTCTACAGCCAAGGAAACCCTTAAGCGGATGGGAAAGAAGGCAGTATACCCATTAATAGCAGATTTAAGTCGGGAACAGATAGAGATAAGGATTGCCCTCTCAATAGATGGAGACGAAAGGCTCTCAAAGCTCTCTTCGTCCCTCCCCTTGAGTATATTTGAGGTATTGGATAAGGGGGATGCGGCTGTAAGAGACGCATTAAAGACTATCGCGCGCTGGAATGGAATAGAAGACCTCAAAGATGAGGAAATTGACCTTGTGGTAAAGAAGCTGGAGGGTGTGAGGTATTCAAGACTTGGGACTGTAATAGCCAATAGAAACGGCACAGATACCCTGGCGTATCTACTGCGGACTCAAAGTATCAAACGTCTCAAACTCCCTGATATAGACCTGTCCCACACCTATTTGTTGGATGCCAGACTAATAGATGCCGACTTAAGGTGGGCCAACTTAACGTCTGCCCAATTAAACTGGGCCACCATGGCGAGTTCTCAATTACCGTGGGCCAACCTTTCTGGCGCAGATTTAACCGGAGCCAACTTTTCAAAGGCCAATTTAGAGCATGCCAATTTATCAAATGCCATTTTGGCGGGGGCCATCCTCTCCAGAGCCAATTTAAGAGACACCAAACTGGACAAAGTACAGGGGTTCAGGGAGGTAAAGGATTTTAGTAAGGCAGACCTTAGGGGCGCAAAGGACCTATCCAGAGAAGACCTGGAATACGCCAAATCCAGAGGGGCAATAATTGATTAGCAAGCTATATTCTTAAGAATGCCCACGGAATTAGAAATAACAGACTTTCTTGGACAGCTTAAAGGCCTTAACGAGAGGGAACTCTACGCCGGGCTTGCAGTCCTGGCCAGCGGTTATAAGGCGGACTGGATAAAAAATATCCAATGCGAGGTAGTCCCAAGGGTCAAAAAATCCTTCCCCACCAGTCCTTACCTCACAGAGGAATCCAAAAAGGCATGCCGTGACGTAGTGGCCAGGGTTACTAATCCTGATGAAAAAGTCCGCAAGAAGGCCCTGGAGGAGTTGCGGAAAGATTTTGTAATGGACTATTACGTTGAACCAGGCAAGCTATTCTTTGAGGAATTCAGAAATAGGTTCAAAGAGGCCATCTGCGGCAAGGACAACCCTCAAGCCATCGCAGACGGCATCCTCACCAAAAATGGTCTGGCCGCCGTTTACGCTCCGTTACTGGTATACTTCGGCCTGTTAATTGCACGGAACATGCCATCCTGAGCGAAGCGAAGGATCTGGCCCTACGAAACATTTTGAGTTGTAGTAGTAGGGACAGGGCTTTAGCCCTGTCCTGGTGTACACACCCCGGAATCTCCTCTTTCTAGAGGGGACAGACCTGAAGGTCTGTCCCTACGTTATAATTTCCTGTCCCTTTTAGCTGAAGCCCTGAGCAAAGTGGAAGGATGTAATTCACCCCCATCCTAACCCTCCTCGATCTAGGGGGAGGGTATTAGTTATCAGCCCTCCTTCTTCTCCAGCAAGGGCACTAGTTTTGGCGGGAGGACGCTGGAGAAGTCAATCTCCGTGTGGCCGAAGAGTAGGTGCCCCTGTACCTGACTCTGGGTTTTAATAGGGAGACCCTGTAGCTTGATGAAGCCTTCTGCGGCCCCGTGCTCAAAGGCATCGCCTTTCTCGTAGGTGGCGAGGTCGTACTTATAAAGCGATAGGGGCGATTTCCGTCCCACCACCGTAGCCGTCCCCCTGGAGAGCTTAATCCTCACAACCCCAGTGACCAGCCGCTGGGTACTGAGGACGTAGGCCATGAGGTCAAGGTGGAAGGCCGAGAACCACTGTCCGTTATAGACAATGTCCGCATACTGACTGGCCACCATGTCTTTAAACCGCATGGCCTCTTTGGTCAGTACCATACCCTCCAGCGCCCTGTGGGCCTTGTGTAAGAGTATTGCCGCAGGGGCCTCATAAATCTCCCTGGACTTTATTCCTACCACCCGGTTCTCCACGTGGTCTATGCGCCCCACCCCGTGAAGCCCCCCGAGGCGGTTCAATTCCTCAATGAGCTCTATCCCTTTTAGATACTTATTGTCCAGACGGAAGGGTATGCCCTTCTCAATGCCTATCTCTATTATTAGCGGCTCCCTGGGCGTTCCCTCCAGGGGCTTGGTCCATTGGAAGACCTCTTCGGGGGGTTCCTGCCAGGGGTCTTCCAGCACGCCGCACTCTATGCTCCGTCCCCAGAGGTTTTCGTCCGTGCTGTAGGGACTCTTCTTTGTGGCCTCCACAGGGATGCCGTGGGCGTGGGCATACTCTATCTCTTCCTCCCTGGACATCCCCCACTCCCTTACCGGTGCGATGACCTTAAGGTGAGGCGCCAGGGCCTGCAGGGAGAGTTCAAAACGTACCTGGTCATTACCCTTCCCCGTACAGCCGTGGGCCACGGCCTTGGCCCCTTCCTCCTCTGCCACCTCGGCCAGTAACTTGGCTATGAGCGGCCTGCCCAGGGCGGTGGCCAGTGGATACACCCCCTCGTACATCGCCCCTGCCTGGAGGGCTGGGAAGATAAAATACTTCACAAAGGGTTCCCGTGCATCTATTACGTGGGCACTCCTGACGTCCAGCCTCAGGGCCTTTTCCTTCACCTTTGAGAGTTCCTTAGTGGCCCCCAGGTCAATCGTCAGGGTGACCACCTCCATACCGTACTTCTCCTGCAGCCACTTGATGGCCACCGAGGTATCCAGCCCGCCAGAGTATGCCAATACTACCTTTTTACCCATCCTTGTCTGTCCTTCCTCCTTCTAAACGATTTTTATTATAACACAAAAGACAAAATGGCAAAGTCCAAATGTAGGGGCAGGGCTTGTCCGCCTGAGGCAGACCCATTTCCAGGGCAATCCGCCTCGGGCGGATTCCCCATCTTTATAGCAACACAAGATGACAAAGGCGGGTTGGAAAACTCCTCCGCTTACGGGTAGAATAGGGCCATGGGTTTTGACGCCAGAAAGGTCTTGAGACCTCTGCAAATCCGCCTGAGGCGGACTGTACCTTTGGTTTCCCCCTCCCTGGATGGGAGGGGGAAGGGGGAGGGTGATATTCACCCCCACCCTACCCTCCCCCATCAAGGGGGAGGGAATTTTGGTTGCTACTTTTTCAGAGGCCTCGTCTTTTATATATCGCTGGTTGCGGTCCTCCTGTTTATCACCGAGACAGGGGGTACGAGCGAAAGAAGACTGCCTGAAGAGGTGGATACGGCTGCTATTAAAACCCTCATGAAGAAACTGGAGCGGGACACGCAGATGTTTGAAGACGCCCTGGAGATTGGAGACCTGGAGGAACTGAACCGTCTTGCACAGGAACTGGGCCACACCTGCTGTCAGGTATGCACGGTGGTGACGGACGGCCTATCGGAATCAGAGACCAGGGAGTTCAAAAAGAGGGCCGAGGCCTTTTATGCAAGCATCCAGGGGTTGATGGTCTTTACCCAGCAATCCACCCTGCAGGTGGTAACCTCCCATTACCAGGAGGTCAAAGAGTCCTGCAATGCCTGCCACACCCTCTTCAAGGAATGAACAACGCCTTACCAGAAAATTATAAAGAAGACCCCCATGGCGTAGGTAATGGCAAGCCATACCGTGCAGATAATAGCGGCGCCCATTGGCTCCGTGGACTTTGCCCTCTTGACCTTAGTGGCATAATAGATTGCCGTAGCTACCAGGGCCAGGATAAGCGCCCTCAATGTAATGAGGTCGTCGTCAATGCCCTCCTTCATAACAAAAAACGCTATCGCATCATGCGCTATCTCAAGGGCAATGAGCAAGTAGAGTAACAAAATACCCCTGTTAAGCGTAGTCAACTTCAGGGTACGACTGGCCTTTATTAGAAACACCAGGACTGTACAAGCCGTCACTAACAAAAGGACATGGAGTATGACATCCACTACCTGCACGTGTTCTTTCTCCCGTACATCCTCACAAGAAATTCTTAAGGTGTTGTTTATTACTATTTTGGTACAAACTAGTCAAGGGAAAAGATAGGCCGCTGTGTAGAGTACACGGCCACACAAAAGACACAAAATCTTCTTGACAGGAAGGAAGGAGGGTGGATAGAATCTGCGGTGGTTTTTGCCGATACGTTTACAGGTGTCCGCTACCGGGCGGACTGAAAGGGAAGATGGTGAGAAACCATCGCGGACCCGCCGCTGTAATCGGCGACGAAAGTTGCAGGCCCCGCACCTTTATTGGTGCTGGGCCGTAGGGGCGTTTAATTAAACGCCCCTATACGACGAAAGCCACTTCCGGTGCCAGTCCGCCTGAGGCGGATAAAAATACCGGGGGGAAGGCGCAACTAGTAGGATGACCCGATAGTCAGAAGACCTGCCTGTAAATGTCTCACCAGGCCTCCCCGTGGTAAGGGAAGGCGGGTTGGGGTGGTGCCCCCTCAGGCGGAACAGTCCGCCTCAAGCAGACAGGAGATGGCAGCATCACCTTGCCCAGTACCAGATTATTTATTTTTAAGGTACGGGGCTACTGGAGAGATTATAAGCCCGCATCTTCTCTGAAGGAGGAGGTGTGGGCTTTTTTGTTTTACTTTTTACAGGAGGTGCAGGCCGAAACGAGAGACTGAACCAAAATCTTTGACCGCGTGCAGGATGTAAGGGAAGGCAGTTAGAATCTGCCGCTGCCCCGCAACTGTAACGGGGACGAAATCTGCAAGCCATGCACCGTATGGTGCATGGCAAGCCGCGTACCTTAAATTGGATTGGTACGGGACAAGAGGTCACTCTCTATTAGTGGTGGAGGGGAAGGCCGCAGAGAGTAGGACGATCCGTTAGCCAGGAGACCTATCCTGTCACGCAAAACTATCCCATTTCCGTGGGGGAAGGAGGATAAGGTGAGAGGACTTCTCAGGATACTAGTACTATTGCTTTTGAGCAATCCTTGCATGGCCGTAGAAGTGGAACAGATAGAGAGATTGAGAGGCGAGCTAGAACTGCTTAAGTCTGAACAGCAGAGTTTAAGTCAAAAGATGGAGCATAACCAATCCAGTGTAGAAAGGTTGGAACAAGAGTTGGTGCGACTCAGTGGTGGTACTGAAACCCCGCCGGCAAAACCCACCTTAGGCGGGCCACTCCCTGTCTCCAAAAAAGAGAGGCTTGAAAAACGGGTGGAGAGCCTTGAGGAGATGACGGGGAAGATGTTCCTGCTGGAACCAGTGGAAGAGATAAAGAAGGTCTCTGAGTGGGTATGCCCCGAAGGTCATATCTATGACCATCCCAGCCTGGACGGTCGTTGCCACCTATGCGGCAAGCCCCAGGAGGAACGGGTGGCCTACAGGAAGTTCAAGTATGCCCGCAAGGAGAGTATCTCCGACCGCATAGAGGCCATGATGGAGGAGGGGTTCAAAAAGAAGGTGGCAGTAGGCTTGAGTGCCACAGGAGTCTTTCAGCAGTTAGTGAATAGCCGTAAGAAGGACACCTCGTTTGCCGAGGGCTCTCTTGACCTCTTATTCTTCCACCGTCCCATGATTAACTCTACGCTGTTCGTAGACCTGGAGGCCATAGGGGGAAGGGGACCGGACTTTATAGTGGGTAGCGCCTCTGGACTCAACGACGATGCCTCCCGTGGTTCTACACAGGACACCGATGGTGTGGACAGGGTCAGCGTCAGAGAGGCATGGTTACAATCCATCTTTATGCAGGATAGACTGAGGCTGGTGGGTGGGAAGATAGACCTCACCAACTACTTTGACATGAACGCAGTAGCCAACGATGAGACTACCCAGTTCCTGACCGGTGCCTTTGTAAATAACCCCGTCTTGCGTACGCCAGTGAATGGTCCTGGGCTAGTAGGCTACTTTGATACAAAGAAGGGATACGGCTTTGGACTGGGTATACAGAACGCCCGTAACTCTGGTACTGCCGTATTTGACAGGCCCTACACGATAGGGGAGGTAGATTACCACGCCCCGAAGTTCCTCTTTGGACAAGGGGGGAATTACCGCCTCTGGGGGAGATACAATGGGGATACCAGGAGTCGGGCCGTGGGTCTCAGCTTGGACCAGCAGTTTACCCAGAGGCTTACGGGCTTCGCCAGGTCGGGGATAACTGGCAACACTGCAGTGGATGAGCCAAAGTGGGCATGGAGCCTGGGACTAGAGTTAAGTTCGCCTTTTTCTTCCAGGAGATACGACCGTATTGCCACGGCCTTCAGTCAGATTAAGACCTTCAACAGGACCAAAGAGGACCTAGTAGAGGCATACTACAATCTCTTCCTGACAGACCACATGAACCTCTCCCTCAACTCCCAGGTACTCTTTCCTGCTAGGCCAGAATTAAGGATGTCCGAAGACGGCAGCCCTCTACCCAGAGAACGGGAGAACGATTTCCTTACCACCTTTGGCCTTAGACTTCAGATGGATTTTTAGTGAGATTGAACGCTTGAACCTTTAAACTTTTGAACCCTTATCTTGAAGGAGGCATCTATGACAAGACTAGTTCTTATCCTGGCCCTCTTGTTAGGGCTGTCGGCACCTGTCATGGCTGAGACGTCACTGGCAGGGCGCGACGTTAGCTCCCTGGTATTCATCACCAACAAAGACAGTAACGACGTTACCGTAATAGACTCTAAGAACAACAGCCTGATTGCCCGCTTTGAGATTGGCCCGTGGTGTGCACCCCACATGTCTATGGTCAGCTGTGATGGCCGTCTGCTCCTGGCACCCCGCACCAAGAAGAATGATTTTGTGGCCATTGACCTCAGGACAGGAGAAAAATTCGGTCCCATCCCTGTGGGCTTCAGCCCTGAGCACTTTGATTGCTCTCCCGACTCCAAGCTCTGCTACGTAGCAAACTTTGAGGAGGGTACCGTATCTGCCATAGACCTTACTCAGATGGTTGAAGTGGCCAGGATACCCGGCTTCGCAGAACCCCATGGAGTTACCTTCACCCCTGACGGCTCAAGGGCCTATATCGCCAACTTTGGTGCCCATGAGGTCGGTGTGGTAGATACCAAAACCCATCAACTCATCAAGCGTATCGCCGTGGGCAGTGCCTATAAGGTAGCCGCCCTCAACCCGGATAGGTACCTGGCTGAGATTAAGGGCATTGCCAATGCCACCCCCACCCCCGACGGCCGTTACGTCTATGCCGCCGATGGTGATTCGGGAGAGGTGGCAGTAATTGATACCGCTACAGACAGTGTGATAGCCAGCGTCCGTGTAGGGGCTGAGCCCTGGCGGGCCTACTCCTCCCCAGATGGCAGTCTGATGCTGGTACCCAATAACGGGGATAAAACGATATCCGTTATAAGCACCAGGGATAACAAGGTAGTTGCTACCCTCAAGGGCGGGGAGGGTATGACGGGCATCAATTTCACCAGTAATGGTCGTAAGGCCTACGCCATCAGTAGTAGTGAAGGTGCCGTGTACGTCTACGACATGGAAAAGATGCGGGAGATAAAGAGGCTGAAGCTGGGGACGAACGTCGTCCTTGAGACGGCCTCCACCACGGCCGATGGTAACAGACTCTACCTGGCCTGCTCCACCACCAATTCCGTGTACGTCATAGATGGTGAGAGTGACCAGGTCTCCGTAGTCCCCAACGTAGGTCATAGCCCCTGGGCAGTGGCCATCCTGGGTGGCTACAATTATTGTCATTAGGAGGAAATTGGGGCCGAGGCACCGGGTATATCTCTGGTGACCTCGGCCCAATCCTTACTCTAATGGTCATATTGCCCCTCATTATCCTGCTGACCCTTCTATCCACACCTCTCCTGGCGCATCAGGGAGGGGAAACCACGGCCTTAAAGGAAGAGGCAGAATCTTACCTCCCCCAGGCCTACAGGGTAGTCGGCACTCAGGCCTCGGGTAGCCTCTCAGGCATAGTAACGGTACTAGGAGGAAGGCCGGTAAAGGAGGCCCTGGTGTATGTGAAGAACGTCTCCCAGGGGAAGGATTTCTCCGCAGGAGGGCCTCTAGTACTGGACCAGAGGGATAAGCTCTTTGTGCCGCACGTGCTGGTAGTCCCTGTGGGCAGTACCGTAGAACTCCGCAACTCCGACCCGGAGATGCACAACCTCCATGCCTCCTCCGTAAAGAACCCAGCCTTTAACGAGGGGATGCCAGAGGGTAGTACTTCCCTCCTGAAGAGGTTTGAGCAGGTAGAGGTAGTAAGACTGGGGTGCGACCTCCACCAAGAGATGTGTGCCTGGATAGTAGTCAGGGACAACCCTTACTATGCCTTGACCGGCAAGGACGGACGTTTTAACATAACCGATATCCCGCCAGGGACGTACAAGTTGTCGTTATGGCACGAAGACCTGGATAAAGAGAAACGCGCTAGTCTTACTGCGGAGGTAACCGTAGAGACTGACGCAACCCTTGAGGTGGATTTCTATCTCACTCCTAAGTAGGGGCAAAGCAAGCTTTGCCCTCTTATGCCGAGCAAGTAGGGGCAATTCATGAATTGCCCCTACACATCCATTCTGTTACTGGTCTCCTTCTTTCTCCTCTCCTCCACGGCCCTTGCGGAGGAGCAAAGTATCAAGGAACTAGACCAGGCCCTGACCCACATCAAAGAATCCTACTACGGCACCGTTGACGTAAGTTCCTTAGCAGGTTTAAATCTGCAGACGGTGGTTGATTCCCTGGACAAAGACAGCAAGGTGGTGAAGGGGGGGCCACCTTCTATGGATTTTGTCCGTGGGCTTGAGGAAGAGACCTCCATAACGGAGGCCCGCCTTGCTACGGCGGAGATAGCCTACGTAAAGATAGGCTTCTTTGGGAGGAGGACGGCTGCCCATTTTCAAAGGGCCCTGGAAGGTCTGGAATGTGGCAGAGCCACTTCCGCCGATGTACTTAGGGTTGATGTACCCAGGGTTAAGGGGATACTGCTTGATTTAAGGGATAACCCTGGAGGACACCTCCAGAGTGCCCTGGAGGTGCTAAGGCATTTTGTGCCCCCAGGGAAGACCCTCCTCATTGAAAAGACAAGGGGTGGCGAAAAGACCTACCTCTCTGAGGCCAGCCTTGTAGGGGCAATTCATGAATTGCCCCTACGAATTCCCATA
>JASEHG010000269.1 GCA_030018855.1 Candidatus Brocadiaceae bacterium | reverse complement strand
TCAGGCGGACTTCGCTCCCTCAGACGCCGTCCTGAGCGAAGCCGAAGGAATGACAAGTGCGGGGGTTTTGCGGAAGTCTAGATTTTAATGTCAGAGCCCAGATGACAAATATAATCCAAAGAAAGAATCCTTTACATAGGGGCAAAAACATCGTAAAATTGCCGAGTTATGAATATAAAGCGAAACGGTACTAACTACCCCATCATCCTGGCCCCTGGTATCTTCGGTTTTGACCGCAAGACAATCTCCTATTTCCTGGGGATAACCCGTTACCTGAATGACATGGGCTTCCAGACGATGCATACAAAGACCATAGTGGCCAGGGTGGAGCGCCGGGCCATGGTATTGAAGCACCAGATAGAAGGGTACATGAAAAAGACCAGGGCCAGTAAGGTAAACATCATTGCCCACAGCATGGGGGGGCTGGATGCCCGCTATATGATAGCCAGGCTGGATATGGAGGACAGGGTAGCCTCTCTCTCCACGGTGGTAACCCCGCACAGGGGGACGTCTATTGCCGATTGGGGAATCAGACGGGGCGGACTGGTGCTGAGGCTCCTCAAGGGCCTCTTGAGGATGGATACTAAACTAATACATGACCTGACTACCGAGAGCTGTCAGCGATTTAACGAGGAGGTAGAGAACGCCCGTCAGGTGAGATATTTCACCTACAGCGGTTCCAAGACGAAACTCCATCTCAACCCGCTCTTCTGGCCGGCCCATACTGTCATCATGAAGGAAGAGGGGGAAAACGATGGGCTGGTATCGGTGAAGTCAGCCCGATGGGTGTCCGCCTCAGGCGGACTCAGGCGTACTCCCGACAATGGGGTCAAGTACATGGGCAACTTCAGGGCAGACCACCTGGACTTAATCGGCTGGAACCTGGGGCTGAAGATACTCCGCAGTTTTGACGCCAAGAGGTTCTACCACCACGTGGCGGAGAATATTAAAAAGGAGGGATTGTAGACCGCCCCCCGGAACTAACTTATGAAGACCTATCGTTTCTCTGTAGTAATTGAAAAGGATAAGGAGGGCTATTTTGCCTCCTGCCCCGAACTCCAGGGGTGCTACACTCAAGGAGACACCTACGAGGAGGCCCTTGAAAACATCAAGGACGCTGTTAGACTCCATGTGGAGGATAGGCTAGGGGTAGGTGAAGAGATTCCTCAACCCGAATCTGTAAGTCTTACCTCCCTTGAGCTGTCCATATGACCGAGAAACCCCCTCGGATAACAGCGAAAGAAGCAGTTAGAGCAATAGAAAAAGGTGGTTTTTTCCTATCGCGTCAGAGTGGGGCCCATAAGATATACAAAAATAAGGAAGGAAAAAGAGTAACTATCCCCTACCATTCGGGAAAAACTCTCCACCCAAAGGTTTTGAAAAGTATCCTAAAGGATGCGGACTTAACGATAGAGAAATTTAAGGAGTTAATGTAATAGCCTTCTTAAAGGAACTCGTCAATAAAAACAATCGTTTGGTGAGTATAGTTATATCTCCTCATTAAACCTCTCCATCAGCGTCCAGAAGAGTAGCCCCAACCCGAAGTAGGAGCAAAGTCCTTCCACCACGGCAATCACCTTTCCAAAGCTACTGGGTACAACGTCCCCGTAGATCAGGGTAGTGGCGGTGCAAAAGGAGAAATAGACGTAGTCCACGATAGTCATCGGGGTAGTAAAAGTAATTGGGGTAGCAAAGCTACCAATCCAATACAAAAAGGGGAAGACGAAGAAGACCATGGAAAACCACAGGAGTCCAAAGTGCTTCAGACCGTTGGGACCAGTGAGCCAACTCCAGAAGGCAAGGGATAAATAGCCAAAATGCCAGTAATAACTGGTCTTAGTTAACGTCTCCCTCTCCTTCACCAGCTGGGCCTCCATAGGGTTGCCTGCCTCTACGAGGGCCTGACGGAGTTCACGGTATCTTTTTACCAAGTGTCTATAACGTTCCCCAACATCGGAGAGCCTTCCATAACCCTCCTCCATATCCATCATGGTCTTCTTATCCAGTCTGCCGGACTGGTGGACGGTAGAAATCAGGGCATTAAAAAATTTATCCCCCGCCTCTTTATGCGGTTCCAGACCTCTAGTGTCCGGTGGTGCTATCTGGCTGGATTTCTCTGGCTTTTTGTGCATCCTTTATCTTTTGGCATGGGGCCAGGAAAAAGATTGCTGACCCCTGAACCCTATCCCCTAACCCCTAGTTATGCCCGTTCCTGTGGAGGCTGGTGAGGATCTCGTGGCAGAAGTCCGTAAGGGTGTCATCCCTTGCCCCCATGACCAGGACTGTATCGCCCGGCCTCACCTCTGCCATAAGGAGGCCAAGTA
>JASEHG010000268.1 GCA_030018855.1 Candidatus Brocadiaceae bacterium | reverse complement strand
CAAAATATATCAGATTTATGTGTATGAATCAAGCGGGGAGTTTATCTCAGAAGGCAGGAGCAGAGACAATTATCTACTAACTCCTTTGGCTAACAACGACATTAACGCTTACCTCCCTTGCAGGGGGGGCGTCTTTCTCCCAGGGGCGTGTGTATTTAAAGGCTATCCGTGTCTTTCCTGCGCCGACTGCCCTAAACGTCCAGACCTCACTACCCCCTGAGCCGATGAGTTTGCTCTCACCAGCCTTATATTCCGAGCCTACAAGTTCAACTACAGTCCCGTCTAACGGTTGGGCAAGCTGCCATTGGTAGCCAGTCGTCCTGTTGGACTCAAGCGTTATTACAAAATCTCTGCCGACCTTGACCTCAATGGCATTATCAGGGGCGCTATTTTCTTTGACCTGCTTTGCACAAGAATGACTCAACACCATGCAGGTAATGCATACAGTTAGAAGTATTAACCTTTTGCTATTCACAACTGGCACCTGTTGTCTTTAACTGCCTTGCCCCCAGGTCTTTGTTATCTCCAGCCCCTTACCACGTCACCTTCGGATAGCCAGAGAAGACCTCCTGGTTCCAGTTGGGCTTGGTGATGTGCTTCCAGCGATAGTCTACTATCTTCCACTTGGATACATAAGGGTATTGTTTCCACCCGGGTATCCTTGTATAAGGCAGTGTGTTCTTTATCTTGAAGACTGCGAGACCGTAGTGGTACTCTTTCCCGTAGTACCTGACGTATCTGGTATATATCAGGAGGATACCGTCTTTTAACTCCTGGTAGCCATCTACCTTAGAGGTCTGCCACAGGGCCTCGTGCGGGTCAAGGAATGGTTCCCCAAGGACGAGGGCGTGATTCTTCTCCAGGAGTTTGTCGTTCCCCTCCCAGGCCTCTTCCCAGGTGTACACCCTTTCGGGAGACTCCATGTCCAGTTCCTTATACGATGAGCGGTCCGTAACGGCCTCCCACATCTCCATGGCCTTCCTGGAGGACCTTATCTTATCGGCACTAAAGGTGGCATCCCAGACGGAGATAAAATCCTCCACGTCCTTACGCCTCTGCCACTGGGGGCCTTTTTCGGGAGTGGCCCCGCCACCTGGTGCCTTGTAAATAAAGGTGCTCTCAGGCACAAGTTCCTTAGTATAACGAGAGGGAGGTCCAGAAGGCGGGGTATCTGCCCTGAACGGATAGTCTCTATGGGTGGTGTCCTTACTGAAACCATGTTCTACCAGATTCCATCCACCCTCAGCAGATTCTGCCCTTTCATAGACAATCCTGTAGGAATAATCTACCAGCCTCCACCGCCAGAAAAAGAAGTGGGATAACCCCGTAACGTATACGTAGAGTTCCCTGGCGTTCTTATCCACGTCCTCAAAATAGGCGATGGCCTTCTTTTTCTCGTGAGGGGCAAATTGACCTCCCATGGACAGGGCATGTTTATAGCCGCCTTCCTCACCCACAAGTATCTTCTCCACGCCAGGATTATAGCGGTCTATATGTTTTCCCCCCGTATCCGTGGCCAGGAAGACCTCCACTGGGACAGTAATGGCCTGGTCCGTATTATTCCCTATCTCGTAAAACCACGCCACGTAGTTCAGTCCCTGGTAGGTAATCTCCTTGGGGGTCTGCCATCCCAGGTCACACTGGGTGGCAGCGAACAAGGAGGCAGTAGATAGTAGACAGTAAACAGTAGGCAGTAGGTAGTAAGCAGTAGGCAGTAAAAAAGATTTTCTGCTGTCTACTACTTTCACGACTTTCCCCATTTCTCATAATCGGCCAGGAGGTCCAGGGCCTTGGAGGCATCAGAGACCTTCAGGACGCCTAAGACCCTGTTGCCCTCTTTAGAGGCACTGCAATAGGCATACTCAATATTGACTCTCCCTTTAGCCAGTCGCCTGGCTATCTGGGCCATTACCCCTGGCTCATTGGTCATCTCCACCACCAGCACCTCCGATTCCAGGACGTCAAAGCCACATTCCTCCAGCAGGGCCTTGGCCCTCCTGGCATTATTGACTACTATCCTGAGTTCGCCAGTATCAATCATCTCAGCTATGGAAAGGGCCAGGATATTAATCTCCTTCACAGCCAGACAGCTACACACATCGGCCAGGGTGCCTGGATGATTTTCTAATACCACAGTAAGCTGTTTTTCAAAGAGGAAACTGGGGGAACCCTCCATAGTACTACTACCTCCTTTACGAAAATCTAAAATATCAACTTTACTAGAATTTGCCTTTTGCGTCAATACACCAAACAATAGGCCGTAGGGGCAATCCATGTTGAAAATCCTGAAAGTCCGCTTCAGGAGGACGCCTCAGGCGGGAATTGCCCCT
>JASEHG010000267.1 GCA_030018855.1 Candidatus Brocadiaceae bacterium | reverse complement strand
GGATAAGTCCGCCTCTGGAGTGGCAGGGCCAGGTGAGAGGATATTCCGTATGGAGTCGGGCAGGGAGATAACCCTCTACGGCCGCGCCCACCGTCTGGGCCTGAGCGGGCTGACGCTGGTGGTGGAGGAGATAGAGGTCCGTAAGTAGCCGCAGGCTTTAGCCTGCGAATAACACACCCCCAACCCCTCTTATTAGAGGGGAGAGGGGTGGAAGTAGTCTTGTGCCATCCCAGGGAACTCTCCCCTGACCGCCCCCATGAGCGAAGAACTAGAGGTACTGAAGACGGTGGTAAGCAGATTGCAATCTGCCGGTATCCACTACATGGTTACAGGCTCTATCGCACTCAACTTCTATTCAGTCCCCCGGATGACCAGGGATATAGACCTCGTTATAGAACTTTCCCTTCCAGAAGTAGACAGGTTCTGCAATCTCTTTTCAAAGGATTTTTATCTAAACAAGGAGGCAGGGGTCTTTAACCTTATCCATAATGAGTCCATCGTCAAAGTAGACTTTATAGTGCGAAAGGAGGGCGAATATCACAGGGAAGAGTTTAGACGAAGGAGGCCCGTGAACCTGGAAGGGACAACCCTCTTCCTGGTCTCCCCTGAAGACCTGATACTCTCCAAACTCCTGTGGGCAAGAGATACAGACTCCGAGGTACAATTAAGGGACGTGCGTAACCTCCTTCATAGCCTGAAAGACTTAGACAGACCCTACCTGCAAAGACAATCCCTCTCCCTGGGGTTAGGGGAAGTTTACGAAAGGGCACAGGAGGGACAATGAAAGACACCGCCCCCGAGGTAGCACAATTGTTTCATAACCGTCTGATGGCCCTTTCGGGTGAGGAACGCCTGAAGATGGGTTGCAGTATGTACGATACGGCCCGACGGCTCGTCATCGCCTCCCTGAAGGCACAGAACCCCCACATAAGCCCGACGGAACTACGCAAGGCCCTCTTCCTGCGTCTTTATGGAAAAGATTTTGAACCTGAAACCATCACCAAAATCCTTACGGCCCTCGGCCAGGGGAGACGTCCATGACAGAAGACCCCAGGTACTATTTTAAAAAAGGGGATGAACTCTTTGATAAGGAAGACTACCAGGGGGCAATCCAGTGCTATGACAAGGCCCTGGAGCTTGACCCGAAGGACGCCCTGGTATGGACCGTCAAGGGCGTGGCCCTGGGCATGCTGGACAGGAATAAGGAGGCCCTCATTTCCATTGACGAGGCACTGAAGCTAGACCCGAAGTACGCCGCCCAGGCATGGACCGTCAGGGGCGTGGCCCTGTACAAACTGGGCAGGAATGAGGAGGCCCTCATTTCCTTTGACGAGGCACTGAAGCGGGACCCGGAGTATGCCCGGGCATTGGTTGGTGAGGGCATGGCCTTGGGCAATCTGGGCAGGTATAAGAAGGCCCTTCAGTGCTACGACAAGGCACTGGAGCTTGGCCCGAAGTCTGCCACGGCATGGCACAATAAGGGGGTGGCCCTGGACAATCTGGGCAGGCATGGGGAGGCCATCACCTGCTATGACAAGACACTGGGGCTTGACCCGAAGTACGCCCTGGCATGGTACAACAAGGGCAATGCCCTGGTCTATCTGGGCAGGTATGAGGAGGCCATTAAGTCCTACGAAAAGGCCATTGAGCTTGACCCGAAGCTAGCCGGTGCATGGCACAACAAGGGGGTGGCCCTGGTCAATCTGGGCAGGCAGGAAGAGGCCCTCAAATCCTACGAGAAGGCACTGGAGATTGACCCGAAGCTAGCCGATGCATGGAACAACAAGGGTGTGGCACTGGGCAAGCTGGGCAGATATGGGGAGGCAGTAACTTGTTTTGAAAGGGCACTGGAGATAGACCCAGGGTCGGCCCTGGTGAAAGGGAATTTAAAGAGGATAAGGGACATCTTGCGTCCCAGCAAGGTGCTACGTATAGCAGGTCTTGCAGTTGCAGGCGTCTCAGGGGGCTTGCTGATAGCCTGTCTGGTGTTCTACTTCCTCAGGCTCTGGCAGGTCGCCTCAGGTAATAATAATTTGTCCACCAACCCAATAGAGATAGATATAATGAAGGTGCTGATACCTACCTTCCTGGCAGGAATCTTCATCGGCCTCTTTCTACCTTATTTCAAGACGATTACATTGCCGGGCGGGGTACAACTGGATTTGGAGAGGCCTGAACCTGCCCTGGCCAGGCCTTCACTGGAGATGTGGAAACCTTAAATGCCTTACAGAGGTTTCTGAAAAGGTCTCCACGATACTATCCGTCATTCTGAGCGAAGCGAAGAATCTCCTTAGTCCCAAAACCCTAACACTTAGACCCTTCGCTCCGCTCAGGGTGACAGGGTTCG
>JASEHG010000266.1:1164-2354 GCA_030018855.1 Candidatus Brocadiaceae bacterium | reverse complement strand
CCCCCGGATTCCCTCAAGGGGAGAATAAGTTACGATGCATACAAACAGCAACTCGTCTTTAAAGGGGTCATGAAAGAGACGGAGAGGGACGAGTTATCAAACCTATCGGAAGACCCGTCATACAAAGAGGCAATTAAGAGACTTTACCTGAGCACCTTGCCTGCAGGAACTAAGGCGGCGGAAATCCCGGTGATTTCTGCCCATACAGTGGATGGCAAGACCGTTGTAATTGACAAGCCTCTGGGGCCACACCTAGTCCTTAAGGATGGAAGTAAAATTAAGGGGAGCGTCAAGGGGGAGGTTGCCTTCCACACCGAACTGGCGACCCTGAAGGTCAAGGGGGAAGACATCCTATCCTTTTCAGAAGGGACGCTTAAGTTAAGGGATGGGACTATCCTGAAAGGGACAATGCAACAAGAGAATCTAGTGGTTCAGACCGATTACGGAGAACTACAGGCGAAGGCAGTAGATGTAGTCAGCATCACGGCGGAATAATTACTCTATTCTATTGTGTAAATTGTAAGGACAGGTCTTCAGACCTGTCCTGAAATCTAAGAAGTAGTAGTGAGGAGGAGGCCATGAGGTCTGTTGAACCCAGGCTAGCAAATAAAGGGACTTTACCTGTAGCCATTCTCCTCTTAATCTTTCTCTCCACTGAGATTTTTGCCCAGGACTATCTAAGTCCGATTGAAGGGGCCCTTGTCCAGAGAGAGGGTGCTTACAGTATTTATATAATCTATGAGGGGAAGAAGTACTACATCCCCCCAGACATGCGAGAGACCCTGGGTTACAGCGAACTTCCCGTCCAGACCCTGCCTCAAGGGGAGTTTGACTCCATACCTGAGGGGCAGGACGAGTGGTTACAGACGAGGCTGGAAGAGGTCCTCACCAGGGAGGCCCCTCACCTGCAGGAGGCCCTGAGGGAGGGAAGCCTGATAAAGAAAGAGGAGGATTACAAGGTCTATATAGTCCACGAGGGTAAGAAATATCTTGTTACTGACATAAAGGCTCTGGAAGAGAGGACAGACCCCCAGGGGCGTCATTATAGCCTCCATGAGGCCCTTGAGTTATCTCCGCAGGACTTTGATGCCGTCCCGAAAGGCAAAGACGACTGGTTTAAGGACTTCTTTTTGAAGAAAGAGCCTGTAGTCAGGAAATCTCCGGAACCCAAAAATTATCCCACATACACC
>JASEHG010000266.1:0-1154 GCA_030018855.1 Candidatus Brocadiaceae bacterium | reverse complement strand
TCGGGCAGTACGGCAGTAACCCTTACAAGGAAGATTACGTACCCTCAGGCAGATACCTTGCCGAGGACGGGCAATTCGGAAGGTTTGAGGAAAAGATTTTTGATAACGTAACTAGCAACATCCTCTCACCACAGCAATTGGAAGAACGCAGGAGACAAAGGAAGGCGGACAAGCTCCAGCAGAGGTATCTGGAAGAACAAATCGCACAGATGGAGAGATACAATAGCAGCCCGCCATATTATCCACCGGTTACGGGAGGGGATTATCCTGCTCCGACAGAGAACCCCGTTGTGAATCCATTACCTAACCAGCTCCCTACTGAGATTGGGACTCCAGTGGCCGTAGATGCGACAATCATGCAGATGACGGAGGAACAGTTGTTGAATATGACCTGGGAACAGGTATTTAATTCTATGGGTGGAGTAATACCAACACCAATACCTTAACTACGATGAAAAAGGGTAGCTACCTGGTCATTATCTTTCTTGCGGCATTACTTATTTACGAAGGAGAGGTAACTGCCTCACAAGTACTTTTCCCTTCTCCACAATTGCCGGATGGCTCTCTCGTCAAGGGCTCTCAGCCTATGGTCTATGTCGTAGAGAAGGGCCAGAGGCGGGCCATCCCCGACCCCGCCACCTTCAAGGCCATGAATTACCCCTGGGGTGCAATATGGCAGGTTTCGGATGATGTACTGCAAAGGATTCCAGAGGGACAGCCATTGCAGTCGGTAAGAGGTGGGATACAACCACCACCAACACCAGTGGGTGAACCAGGCGGCCAGCTATTGCCACCGAGTAAAGACCAAACTTCATTACCACCAAAAACACATGAGGTGGAATCCCACTCGCCGTCTTTGCCAGCAATCCCACCTCTACTCTTGCCAGTGAAAGATTATGACCGTATTTCGCTAAAGTTTGGTGACCCAGGGCCTCCAGGGGTTATTTATGCAGGCACAGGAAACCTGCACAATGGAATAGATTTCGCCTGTGTTGTGGGGATGCCCGTATTTGCCTGTGATAAGGGGGAAGTTATTGAGACCGAGTACGACGAGCAAAAAGGCAATTACATAAGAATCGGGCATGACTGGGGTAAATCTGTTTACTTACACCTCCGTGAGAAGCCCAATAAGAAGGGAAATGTGGCAAGGGGCG
>JASEHG010000265.1 GCA_030018855.1 Candidatus Brocadiaceae bacterium | reverse complement strand
AGGAGGCGAGCAGAGAGCCAAAGCCAATAATAAACAATAGTAAGTTAGCCTGCTCAAGAATATTCAACGCAAGGGATATAATTACTCCGTTAAAGGCTATTAGGATGCCGGCCTTGGTTTCTATATGCTCTACATCCTGTAAAGCTAAGTCTACTTTTTCTTTAACAACTTGGTAAATAAATTCTATAGAGTCTTGTTCTTCCATAAGCGATTTTTATTATTGAGACGCACTGCTGCCCATTATCTTTCTTCCAGAGCCTTTTCTATCTCTTTCACCACTACCCCCTGCACCTCCTCAATGGTACCCTGCAGTTCGCACCCTGCGGCCCCCTTGTGTCCCCCTCCGCCGAACTTCTGGGCTATGCGGTTCACGTCCACGCCGTCCCTGGAGCGCAGACTCACCTTCACCTTGTTAGGCTCTCCCAGTTCCCTGAGGAGCACCCCCACCGAAACCCCCTCTACAGAGGCAGGTATATCGGGGAAGTCCTGGGTATCTATGGAGGGTGTACGGGCCTCCTTCATCATCTCTCTCGTGAGCCATATGGTGGCAATCCTCTTGCCTCCAAAAAACTTCATGGTCTCAGTGGCCCTTGCGGCAAGCTGGAGTTGGCCATAGGTGTTGGCCTTGTAGAGGTGGTTGCCTATCTCCGTGGGGTCCGCCCCACAGTCAATGAGGTGGGCGGCTACCCTCAGGGTCTCTGCGGTGGTATTCGGGTTGGTAAACCGGTTGGTATCAGTAACGATCGCCACGTACAGGGCCTCGGCTATGCGGGGGGTAATCTTCCACCCTGCCGACCTGAGGAGGTCGTAGACCATCTCCCCGGTGGAGCACTTGCTGGTATCTACCCAGTTCACCGTTCCAAAATTGCCCCCGTCCGCCTGAGGTGGATGGTGGTCAATGTTTATTATGGGAGTGGCGTCAGAAAATAGCCGTACGGCCTTCCCTAGCCGATCCTTGACTGGCGTATCTACGGAGATTACCAGGTCAAACCCCTTGTCCTCGCCAGAGGAGGATAGGACGGCCCCACCTCCAGCGTCCGTCCCTTCGCTTCGCTCAAGGGCGGGCTCGGGTGGACTGGCCTCCGCCGTCTTGACCTCTCGTACCGGGACCTCTCTGACCAGGAACTTGTAGACCCTGGGGATGGGGGAATCGTTGATAATAGCAGGGTCTTTGCCCAAATCCTTCAAGGCATAGTACAGGGCCAGTTCAGAGCCCAGGGCATCCCCGTCCAGGCGTATATGAGCGGTCAGCAGGGTCTTACTAGACCTGCCTATTAATTTTTTTATGCTCTTCAGGGTGTCTTTCATCTTGTCAAAGCATTTTATCATTAAAAGTATACGGTGTCAAAAGAACGGTTAGTGGGGTGTTGTGGTTACCGTATCTGCTTGACTTGGGGGAGGGTTCAAATATAATGTCCCAATCTTTAAGTGGATAAGATAGGGGTCTAATCGTGAAATTGGGCATTCTTGGGGGCTCTTTTAATCCCGTCCATATCGGTCACCTGATAGTGGCAGAGGAGGTCTACTGGAGGCATGGGCTATCCGAGGTACTATTCATCCCTGCCTATCTACCCCCGCACAAAGGTGCCGAGGGTCTGGCGGAGGCCCGTTACCGTTATGAGATGGTAGAGCTGGCAATAAAGGGTAACAGGCATTTCAAAGTCTCGGACATAGAAATAGCCAGGGGGGAAAAGTCCTACACAGTTGAGACCGTGGAGTTGCTACTGAAGCAACACGAAAAGCCCTGCCACCTCTACCTTATAATCGGTGCAGACACCCTGCAGGAACTCCCTAGTTGGAAGGAGATTGGGCGACTGGCGGGGCTCTGCCGCATGGCTGTGGTTAATCGCCCTGGCAGTAACGTCACCGCGGAGGCATTCTCCCAGCTTATACCCGTCCTGGGTAGGGAAAAGGTGGAAGAGATGCAAAGGCTGAGTGTCCAGATTCCGTCCATTGGTATCTCCTCTACTGAGATAAGGGCAAGGTTGAGGGAAGGGAGGCAGATAAAATACCTGGTGCCCCAGGCCATAGAGGGATACATACGTAAGAAGGGGCTTTACTGTACTTAGATCATCAACCTCTCCAGGAATTCCTTTGCCCTGGAGACGTCCTCAATGCGACTCCCTCTGGCCTCTCTCTTTATTACGTGATAGCCTGTATATCCCGTCTCGTAGAGGGCCATCAGGTACTCCTTGAAAGGCACTGCCCCTTCGCCGGGTAGCGTCTCAGAAAACCCACCTGCCCCTCCGGTAACGTCTCTGGCATAGGCGTGGGCAATGAGACCCTTAAGGTCTTTCACCCCCTTCACCGGGTCAAGCCCCCTGGCAACCAGGATAGAAGGGTCGTAAGCCACTCTTATACCCTGGG
>JASEHG010000264.1 GCA_030018855.1 Candidatus Brocadiaceae bacterium | reverse complement strand
CTTCGGTTCGGGTATTTGCACTCTCTGACCCATCTATCTAGTCCTTTTACTATTTCTTTGTCCAGGGTGATTGCTACTTTTGTGGTGGACGTTTCCATCTCCTCCTTAAGTGAGACCTCTGAAAAAGTCTAGCTTCCACGCCTTGGCGTTGTTTTTCCCTCCCCCTTGATGGGGGAGGGAAGGGAGAGGGTGACAGAGGTCAGTAATAATCCACCCTCCCCCTTCCCCCTCCCGTCAAGGGAGGGGGAAGATTTATGAGAAGCTGTCATTTTTTGTAGGGGTCTCAAAGTTATGATACTAGTAATGTCTGGGACGGCGGACGGGAGAGAACTGGTACAGGAGCTAAACAGGCGTGGGAAAAAGCTGCTTACTACCGTGGCCACTGCTTACGGCGCCTCCCTCTACGAGGATATGGGGCTAGGGGGGCTTTGTGTTGAGGGCAGACTGGACAAAGCGGGCCTGATAAAGTTCATTGAGGAGAACGGCATTGATACCATCGTAGACGCCACCCACCCCTATGCAAAGGAGGCCTCTAAAAATGCCATAGAGGCCTGCCAGGTCAAAGGTGTCAGGTATATACGCCTTGAGAGGAATTCTACCCAACTGCCCCAATCCCCCCTCCTTCATATAGTAAAAGACATGGGGGAGGCAATAGAACTCTCCAGCTCCCTGGGGAACCGCATCCTGGTAACCACTGGATATAATAGTCTCCCCAGCTTTATAAGGCTAAGACACAAGAACGACCTCGTGGTAAGAATATTACCCGTCCCAGAACACATCCAGGGCTGTATAAAGATGGGCATACCCCCCTGGAACATACACGCCCTCCAGGGCCCATTCTCCAAGGAATTCAACCGCGCCACCATAAGGGAGTTCAACATAGACGTGGTCGTTACAAAGGACGGCGGCAAGGAGGCCAAGACGTTGGAGAAGATAGAGGCCTGTCTGGAAGAAGGCATACCCATCGTGGTCATCCAGAGACCGAGTCTTGATTACCCTTCCGTGTGCTCCAGTATACAAGAAGTCCTGGAACGGGTATGACGAACTAGGGGGTAGGGAGTAGGGGGTAGTAAAAGATTGCTATTCCCTATCCCCTACTCCCTGATTTGCGTCCTTTCATTGACAAAAACTATCCCTGTGCTAGAATGCCACATGTCTTTAAACTTTTAACTTAAACCTAATTAGTTTTCAGTCCTCGGTCTTCAGTTTCCAGACAACTGATAACTGACAACCGATAGCTAACTACCGTCCAGGAGATGTTTAAACATGTACAGGACAACCTTTTTTGTGACTATCTTTGCCCTTTTAGCCCTTTTAGAAGGAGAAACAATGGCCCAGACGCCCGGCGGTACTACCGCCCAGACCAGATTCAACAAGGCCTTTTTTGACGAGGTGGAACCCATTAAACTCGTAGACCCCCTGGCCGTAACACTCGGTGCAATAGACAAGGGAGAGCCCCTCGTGTACACCTACGGGGATGCGATAAAGATGGCAGGCCATTCCTGCCCCGCCATATCAGGGGGCTATAAACTCACCCAACTGGCCCTCAAGGAACTCTACAAAGATAAGACCCCCGTACGGGGCGAAATAAAGGTAACCTTCAAGGGAGGGGTGGAGGATAAGGTAAATGGCCCCATCTCCCAGGTAATATCCCTCATAACGGGGGCCGCACCCGAGAGCGGTTTCGGCGGGCTTGGCGGGGGGAAGTTTAACAGGAAGAACCTCATGAGTTTTGATGAGAAGAACGAGCCTGACCCTTCCTGCGTCTGTTCGGCCATCTTTGAGAGGATAGACACAGGTAAAAAAGTAGAAATCACCTACTCCAACTACATGCTGGAGGCAAACCCAAAGATGGGAGAACTCATGCCCAAGTCCGTGAAGGGGATAGCCTCCGATGCGGAACTCAGAGAGTTTGGAAACCTGTGGCACGACAGGATTAAGACCATCCTGATGAACCCACCGGATGGGATGTTCGTAATAAAAGAAATAAAGTAATGGATGAGCCGAAGATTCTAATTTTGCCATAGTACCCCGTGTCATTCTGAGTGAGCCGAAGCCTTCTCCGCCTGAGGCGGAGAAGGGGTAGCGAAGAATCCGACGCGAAGTGTCACCCTGAGCGAAAGCGAATGGTCTAGGAAGATTCTTTCCGCCTCGGGCGGATTGCACTCCCTCAGAATGACAAATTGTAGGGACAGGGCTAAAGCCCTGTCCGAAATAAACAGATGAACCGTATCCCCATTGTCCTTCTACTCGTAGGGGCAACCCTTGCGGTTGCCCCCCAAGACGGGCAGGTGCAAGACCTGCCCCTACACAGGACTGAAACTCAAGAACAATCCGCCACCCCCCAGGCGGTAGTACTGCCGGCACCAGATAAAGAG
>JASEHG010000263.1 GCA_030018855.1 Candidatus Brocadiaceae bacterium | reverse complement strand
GCATATTTGACTTTTTCAGAACCCGCTAAAATTTCCAATTTACATTTTGAGACTTCTGAAAAAGTCCACACAAGTGTCATTCTGAGGGAGCGAAGTCCGCCTGAGGCGGAAAGAATCTCCTAAAAGACCAGATTCTTCGCTTCGCTCAGAATGACACACGACGTCAGGGTGACTTTTTCAGAGGTCTCTAATCCATTAAATCTATTTTCTTTAAATATATTTTGCTTTCTTCCAGGAACTCTTCCGCCTCTTTCAGTGCTGTTTCTGCGGTCTCCCTCTCTATATATGAAAAGACTTCATAATCCCCGCTCTCTCTATCATCTTTTAAATTCGCCAGGAATTTACCAAGATTTTTGTTGAACTTGCCAGTCTTAACAAAGAGGAGACTAAAAAGGGTAATTGCGCCTCTATGAGTTTCTGCCCTTTGCCCTTCGGTTAAAAGGAGCGCCTGTGTTGCATGGTAAACGGCATAATAAGCCCTTGAGACTGCATCCTCATAATCGCCGGAGGCAAAAAGTCTTCTTGCAACTCCTAATTTCCCTTCTGCCTTCTGGATATACCCTTTTATGAGTTCTTTAACCGCTGATTTCAAGCCTTATACCCTCTATAACAACATTCTCCATAAATGGCGTAGGGATTGACCTTAATCTTGTGAACTCATTCAGCGTAAAGATTTTCAGGGATACCAATTTCCCGGTATCAAGCAATATGTCAATGACTGAATCATACAAATCGCTGATAATGGCCGTGTCCTTCCTGTCAACGACTATCAGTATATCGTAGTCAGAGTCGGGGCGAAAGTCCTTACGGCTTCTTGAACCAAAAAGATAGACCTCTTTTATACGTCCCTTTAAGGGCAAGAGCGAAATCAAAAATCTCTTAACTATAGAATCTTCACATTGATTCATCAGGGGTTCTCAATGGACTCAGACAGGATGTCCTGGATGGTGGTATTTGGGGGGATAGTGTCTGCTATCGTCATTGCCCGTATCCTTTCTTCTGGGATAGGCTCCTGGCTGGTAAGCGCCCTTACCATAATTTCTTACGTTTCCAGATGTTATCCGATACCTTGTCTTCTACAGATGAGGATACCTTTCCCATAACGCCCTTTACCAGTTCACACGCCTCTTTCAGGTCTCCCATCTCTAGTCGGTAGCACTCTGCGCTTTTTACCAGTTCTGACCACACCTTAAGACCCCAGTCTCTAAAACCAGGGGTGTTCCATCCCCTTTGCATAAGGCTGAAGACGGCCTCTGCCTTGCTTATGGGTATGAGATGGGAATCTCCTTTTTTATCGCCATTATATCTTGGGAAGATAATCCACGCCACCTCAAAGCGAGAGTCCTTGGGCAAGATAGCCTCCCCTTGTGGTACTGCATACTGCCAGGGTTCAATTACTCCCCCATATCTCTCCCAAAAACGGTAGAATCTAAAGTTTCCCTTTACCTCAGTGGAGACGGGCAATGCCCATCCATACATGTAGATAGGTCTTTGGAACGGTATAGCCTCCAGGCTGGAGAGGTTGATAACCGTTACTTCATCGGTCAGGTACTTAAAGCCGCAGTTTACGAGTCCCATGGTCAGGGTAGATTTTCCGCTCCCGGAGACCCCGGGTAAAAGGAGGACCTTATTACCATTTACTACAGCCCCGGAGTGTAGCAGGATATGGCCCTTTAGATGTACATAAAGACTCTCTCTCACGCACATCATGGCGTAGAGGTACAGAGGCCACCTGTGGACCCAGCGCCGGCGGAGTTTCCCATTCTCCCTTACGCAAAAATACCTGGTGTTCTTTATTACACTAAACCGTGCAACAGGGGAGATACCATTGGTTGGACAGGCTAGGGCTGAGTTGAGTTCTATAAACTCGTTGAAGAATTTCTTGTCGTTGGTGGTTAACTCAAAAGGTAGGGAGAGGATTTCAAAGCGGGTGCTCAGCAGGCTCATTCAATGAGTCCCTTCTTATGGAACTGGTCAAGGGTCTCTAATACGTTCTTTTCCACCTCTGAGGGGGCAGCCTTCAGTGTGTCAACTATCTCCCTGGTTATATCCTGGGGACTCTGGGAGACGTCGCAGAGCTCCCATATAATGGTTGCCATGGGGTTAAGGTGGTGTATGTGGTGGCTCTGGGGGTCATAGATGACTATCTCCTCGTCTATCTTCTCTACGAGGAGGTCTACTCTCTTATTGAACCTTTGCATAATGTATTTCCTTTAGGTGATAAGCGGTTACTGAGGGTAAACAGTGCGGATGCACCAACCATCAAGTGCTTACAAGCCCTTTAATTAAATTTATTGTACTGGCAACTGAAGGACTGTCAAGGATAATTGCTTACCCCTTTGTGGATACTGTAGACATGGGTAACACTTTTTATCCTTTTTTAATT
>JASEHG010000262.1 GCA_030018855.1 Candidatus Brocadiaceae bacterium | reverse complement strand
CCATACCCGTAACCGTGGTCTTACCGTTGGTACCTGCAATGGCAGTACCGTTACGCTCGTTAAAAAGGATGGACAGGAGGCTTGCCCTCTGGATGATAGGTATGCCCAGCCCCCTTGCCTTCTGGACGTCTGGATTATCCTCCTCAATGGCAGAGGAGATAACTACCATACTGGCAGCCTCAGTTACTCCAGAGCCATCTTGAGGGAAACAGGTGATTCCAAGGCGGGAAAGTTTTTGAAATAAGGGGTGATTTGTGCCTCTGTCAAGGTTCCTATCGGAACCGCTTACCCTGTGCCCCCTGGCCAGAAGCACCTGGGCCAGGGGACTCATCCCACTACCACCAAGCCCAACTAAATGGTAGCTCAGGACCTTTCTTGAGGTTTCCATCCGGATTCCTAAGATGAACCATGAACCCCCTCCTCCATAGAATCATATTTTACCTTGATAAATAGGCTTGTCAAGGGTAAAAGTATATAGAGGTGTGGAGTATATAGACAATGTCATTCTGAGCGAAGCGAAGAATCTCCCTAGTCCCAAAACCCTAACACCTAGACCCTTCGCTCCGCTCAGGGTGACAGGGTTCGGAACATGTTTGATGGGGAGGGAGTAGGGGTTGAAAATATTCAACCCCTACTTCCCCCTTGTCCGCCTTAGGCGGATTACCTATGTCTATAGCAAATACAAAAAGTATAGAGAGGCGCACTTTAGAGAGGAATAAATTGACGCTAAGTATATCAAATATCAGGTCTCGCAAGGAAGAGAGAAAGAAGGCCCTGGAGAAAGACCTCCGTCGGATAAAGAAACAACTGCAGGACATGGGCACCCAAAGGATAATACTATTTGGCTCATATGCCCAAGGGCACGTAAGAAGCTGGAGCGACCTGGATATTATCTGCGTAATGCCCCCAACCAGGAGTGGCAGGGAGTGGATGAAGAAGATATATGATGAAATAGAACGGGAGGTTGACTGCGATATACTTGCCTACACAAGTGAAGAACTGGAAATGACCGTTCACGTAAGTAGATTCCTCAGACACGCACTAAAGACTGGAAGGGTGATATATGAAAGAAGACCCTAAAGGTGAGGCCCTAAGGTGGCGTACGCAGGCAGAGGAGGAGTTTAAAGACGCCTCTTTCCTGAAGAAGTTGGGGCGTTACTATCTCTCACTATTCCTCTGCCAGCAGAGTGCCGGGAAGGCATTGAAGGCGTTCATCTATCTAAAGGAAGAAGAACCTATATTCTCCCACTCCGTTGCCTCCTTACTAAAACTAGCAATCTCTATTGACGCAGATTTCAAACCCCTAAAAGACGCTAAAAGGCTGGACGATTATTACATCCCAACGCGTTGCCCGAATGGACTACCAGGCGAAATCCCTTCCCGTTACTACGACGACCCAGAGGAGGTTGAAAGGGCGCTGGCCTCCTGCAAGAAAATATTAGAACTGGTCAGGAGAAAGATAGCGGGAGAATAATTGCAACCACCCCATCCATCTAAACCTCACCGTCTACGCCAGGGTTGACTTTGTCTGCAAGAAGGATTCTAATCTATTCAGAATTTTATGGAATGGCCTGATAAGACCGTCAACAAATTTTACAGGAGACACGGACCATGGTAAAGATAGGAGACAAGGCGCCTCAGTTTGAAGAGATGGCCTACGTGAAGGGGGCAATGAAGAAGGTAAGGCTGGCAGACTACAGTGGCAAGTGGGTGGTACTCTTCTTTTACCCGCTGGACTTCACCTTCATCTGTCCCACAGAGATAGAAGGCTTTGCCAAATCCTCTAAGGAGTTTGAAAAGCTGGGGGCCGTAGTGGTCGGGGCAAGCACAGATAGCGAGTATACCCACAAGGCCTGGTTTGAGGGAGACAGCCGTCTGAAGGGGGTAGCCTATCCCGTCCTGGCCGATACCGCCCACAGGGTGAGCCGTGCCTACGGCGTACTAAAGGAAGATAAGGGGATAGCTTACCGCGGGACGTTCATCATTGACCCCGAAGGTGTAATCCGCTACACGTTAATCTCAGACCTCAGTGCCGGGAGGAGCGTGAAGGAGACCCTCAGGGTACTCCAAGCCCTGCAGTCGGGGGAACTCTGCCCCGTAGAGTGGACCCCCGGACAGAAGACACTGGGTAAGGCATAAAGAATGTTCACTTAAACGCCCACACCGAATCCTGTATTTTTTTCCCTGTTTTCTAGGAGGATACGTCATGAGAAACAGAGCACCAATCCGCCTAAGGCGGACAGGGTCGTTGCTGGTGGTGCTCACCACTGTACTCATCGTACTGAACCAGGGCTACGCACAGGAATCTGGAAAGAAGGGTTCAAGTTACGCCCCCGTTGTCATCAAGGAGGACTTTGCAACCATCGTGGGCCGTATGAAGGCCGCAAAGCCCGGAG